>PWEK01000102.1 GCA_003553445.1 Elusimicrobiota bacterium | reverse complement strand
CTTCGGGAAAGGCTTCCTGCAGGGCCAGACGAGCCCCCGCCAGGGCCAGGAGGGTGGCCCGCCAACCGTATTTACTGAGTTCTTCTCCGGCCTGATGGTCATTTATTTCCAGAGGACATTTATTAGAACCAGGTTTCCCCCTATTACCTGCATAAGCCAGGGCCTGGGAGCCCCGGCCCAGGGGGCTTAACAGGCCCTGTCCGGTAATAAAGAGCTTGCTGCTGTTGTTTCCCATAATGACCTCTCCCTTATAATTTGCGGCTACTGCCAGAAAAAATTAAAAATAATTTTCCGTATGTGCCGTCTTAATAGGTTTCTCCAGGTACCAGGAATTTTAATCCCCTATTTTTTCAGCTAATAAATGAGTTCACCCCACCATCCCAGGAAGTATTCCATAATAAAAAGATGATCTTTATTTTCTCCCATAGTTCTGTCCAAAATTCTTGCCATCAAAGCCGGTGGGTCTCCGGTATATGAACAGGATAGCAGTCTATTTAAAAACTTCCAGGTATTTTACAGTAGATCCTTCATCAAGGTGGAAAATGGGGAGATCTCCCTGTTTAACCGACCCTAAAGACTCTTGTCAAACCATATAGGTGGCAATATAGACTTACCGTTCGTTAGTGTTGAAAAAAATGCTTGTTTTTGTTAAAATAAGGAAAGGGAAAGAAGTTCTCCCTCGGCTTATGCCGAAACCGCTTACAGAGCTGATGACTTCTATTTAAGGAGAAGTGTCAGCTTTTTTGCCTTTAAAGAGGGGGTGTTTATTTGTTTTTCAGTATTCTGTTTCCTGCTGCAGAACATCACAGGGCTCAACGACAAATAGCCCCACCGGAATGCTTTAAGGACTTGAACCTGGACCAAATATTCGCACCAATCCTGAAAGAGAAAAAAGAATTTGAGCTGGAGAGCTTCTTCTACACACCGTTACAGGACCCGGATATCATTAACTACCGGCAGGAGGTGATGCGCGAGCTGGAGGATGACGAGCTGCGTACCCTGTTCACCGAATTTTCCAAAAGAGTTTATGACCTGGGCCGGTACATGGATAATATTCGTTGTTTGCTGAACTCCAAGGACAGTTGGAAAAACAACTATCTTTCCCGGGGGCAAATGCTGGATTGTGCAGAAAGATATTGCCGTACGGTTTCCGGGCTCTCAGAGAGGCTTTCCAGGTTGACGCTCAGCTCGTCAGGACTGCGCGGCTTTGCGGAATACCTCTCCGCCTACTGTGCGTCGGAAGACTACAGGGAGCTTTGCTCACAAGTGGAGCAGCTCCGGAAGGAGCTTTCCAGGGTAGAATACTGCATGCTCATTAAGAACGGCACCATCAGCATCCGTAAATACGAGGGTCAGGCCGACCACTCCAAACAGATACTCGCTACCTTTGAAAAATTCAGGCAGGGTAATGTAAAAGAATACCGCCAGGAGCTCCCCGAGGAACCTCATGCGGCACACGTGGAGGCCGCTGTGCTGGATATGGTCGCTAAATTCTACAAGGATATTTTCGCTGCCCTCAATAGCTTTTGTTCCAAGTTTTTTAACTTTGACAACGAAACGATTTTGCGTTTTTCCCGCGAGATACAATTCTACCTTTCATGGCTCGATTATATCCGCCCTTTCCGCGAAGACGGTCTGCCGTTTAACTTTCCCACCCTCTCGGATACGGGGGAAAACCTTTTTGTTTTGGAGGGGTACGATCTCGCCCTTGCCGCCATTTTAGAAGAGAAGCCCGTAACCAATGACTTCGTGTTAAACGCACCGGAGCGTATCATCGTTGTAACTGGCCCCAATCAAAGCGGCAAGACCACTTTTGCCCGGTTCTTCGGTCAGATCCATTATCTTGCCTCGCTGGGCCTGTGTGTACCGGGCCGCGAGGCAACTCTGCATCTGTTCGACAACATTCTTACCCACTTTGAACGGGAGGAAGATTTGTCCACACTGAAAGGCAAATTACAGGACGATCTGGAGCGGCTCCATAAGCTGCTCTCTAAAGCTACCAGCCGGAGCATTATCATCATCAACGAGGTTTTCTCCTCCACAACCCTTTCTGACGCCCTCTCCCTCAGCAAGAATATGATGGATGAGGTCTCGGCCCTGGGCGCTCCCACTGTCCTGGTGACTTTTCTTGATGAACTTGCTTCCTATGGTCCGGAAACGGTCAGCATGATGAGTACGGTTAAGGAAGAAGACCCAGCCCAGCGAACTTATAAAATTATCAGGAAACCACCCGACGGCCTCGCCTACGCCATACATATAGCCGGGAAATACGGGTTGACCTACGACCAGCTTAGCAGGAGGCTCAATAAATGAAAGCATATCTAATGTTTCGGGACAGAGACTTGGATATAGAATCCAGGCCCTGCTTTGACAGGGACACCCTGATTGCCGATCTTGAGCTGAAAACTATTTTAACAAGTATGGCTCAAGGAGACGAGATAGTAAGCGCAACCTGCATCTCCGCACTCTTTAGCCCATTACAAACTATTGAAGAAATACAGTACAGACAGGAAAATCTTCGTGACGCATTTCAAAACCCTGATCCCGTACGGCAACTCTATAGGATAACCCTGGAGACAGAAAAACGAAGAAAAAGATCATGGCACTGGCTATCTTCTGCCTATCTTTCCAGCACCTTTTCCAGCGCTGTCGAGCTTTTGAAAATATATACGGACATGCTTATGAAGCTTCGTAATATCGCGGACAGAAACTTGTCAGACTTTCAATCGACCGGTTTTCGCAATCTGCTTACCATGTTTCAGCGGGAGCTGGATGACGACTATTTTGCGGAGGTGCAAACCCATTTGAACAACCTGAAAGACCGGGGCGGTACACTGGTCAGCGCCAACCTCGGAAACTATCTGCAGGGTGTCAACTATGTGCTTCGCCGGAAAAACCGCAAGGGCTTCTGGTGGCGCTGGCGTTTTTCTCCCTCATTTTCCATTGCCCCCCGCGATGATGCCGGAGCAGCAGATCTTGGCAAACGCCGTGACCGCGCAATTAACGAGGCAACTAACGCGCTGGCGCAGGCAACCGAGCATCTGGAGGGTTTCTTTGCTATGCTACGATGTGAATTAGGGTTCTATGTCGGGTGTCTTAATCTTGCTGACACCCTGCAGGAGCTGGATATGCCGATATGCAGCCCCAGCCTGCTTCCCTCGAACAGCAAAGACCGCTCCTGGGAAGAACTATATGATGTGAGCCTGGCGCTAACAAAAAAAGCTCCCGTTGTCGGTAATGAGCTGAACTCCACCAGCAAACGACTGTACATTATCACCGGTGCGAATCAGGGTGGCAAAACTACATTTCTACGAAGCTTAGGACAGGCCCAGCTCATGGCGCAAAGCGGGATGTTCGTAGGAGCGGAAAGCTTTTCAGCACCTATCCGCCACGGTGTGTTCTCCCACTTCAAAAAGGAGGAAGACCCGGCCATGAAAAGCGGCAAACTGGACGAGGAACTGGCCCGCATGAGCGAGATAGCCGACCATCTGGAAGAGGGTTCTCTGATGCTGTTCAATGAATCCTTTGCCGCCTCGAATGAGCACGAAGGCTCGGAGATTTGCCGTCAAATAACCCAGGCCCTCGTTGAAAACCAGGTGGAGGTTTTTTCGGTGACCCATCTTTACACTTACGCCGTCGCTTTCTTTGAAAACAAGGATACACAGTACTTACGGGCGCAGCGACTGGAAAGTGGCGAGCGCACCTTTAAGATCGTGCCGGGAGAACCAATGCAGACGGCCTTCGGAGAAGATCTTTACCAAAAGATTTTCGCCAAAAACTAAGGGACGATCCAAAAGAAAAATGCCTGGATTGTTTTCTTGACCGGCAACTAAGCTATCCCTAAAAATATATCAAACATCTAACTACTATACCCTGAAAACCAGTCGCAAACAGACAAAGGCAACCCAAAATAGAGATCCGAGATTGATAAATTTCACAGCCCATGAAAGTAAAATTCAAAGACTGCTTATACCATTTTTTCTTCTACGATGTCATTCAAACCCAAAGCTTCAATCCACATTACCCCCATCCCTGGGAAAATCAAGATCAGGTTGCCCCATATCCACAACTTTTTCTGGTTTCGCTGGCTCTTGGTTTCATTAAATGCCATTCTCATGACAAATCCTTAAAACCCATTTTCTCCGTAAAGAGCGGAATAAGGTTCATACCCATGATAGGAATATGGTGCAAAAACCTGAAAGCAAATCAATTTTTCTTCCCTCTGACTATCACCAATTATCAGGTCCAGAATTTACCTCCGAGGAAAATTTTTTGTTTTGCCAATTTAACCCGCTAAACTTATTTTCAATCATTAACCAGATAATCCTTCATTAAGATAGCAGTCTTTTCTTTTATTTTTTCCAGTTTAAAATCAGTCCGGAAAGGAAAAACCCCGCCCGGGAGGCGGGGCTGGATTTTTAATCGGTCTTTTCCTGGAGACGGTCAATTTCCTCCAGGATTCTCTCCGCAGTCAGAGGACCGGCTTTTAATTGCAGGCCCAACATCCCCAGGGCATT
>PWEK01000111.1 GCA_003553445.1 Elusimicrobiota bacterium | reverse complement strand
CTCGCCGCTGGTCGTATCCACCAGTCTCAAATCAACAGCCGTACTGGCCCTGGCATACTTATCATAGCCACCCAGACCGGCAATTGAGATACCCAGACCGCCGCTTTCAGCCTCCACCTGGTACTCTGTCACCGAGCCTGTAATTATATAATCAGCTCCGGTAAGCTCACCTATTTCGGGATTTTCACCCTCTGCCAGCAAATTATTTTCCTGTAAATCCTGCTCCTGCCTGACCTTATCATCGCTCACTCTATCCAGCACATCAAACTGACGTGATCTTTTTAATGCCGTTATCAGCATATCTTCGGCTCCCTGACTTACCACTGTTGAACCTGTATCTGTAATTTCTCCCGTATCATCAGCTATTTCCAGCACAGCTATTGCTGGTTTCTCCTCAGGCTCCTCCAGGGCAGCCAGCAGCTGGGTTGAAGTATTGACATTGTATTCTGCTGACTTTATCTCTTCTTTTTCAGATTTGATCTTCTCCTGCAGTTCTTCCAGTTTCTCAGTTTCATCATCCTGCTCCTGCAATACTTCATCTTGAATTTCTTCCAATCTTTCTTCAGCCACTTCAACCTCTTCAACATACTCTACAAACTCTGCTCTGGACGCTAATGATAAAGAGAATATCAAACATAAAATTATGACGAGGGAAATCTTAGCATATTTCATGAATTAATCCTCCTGTTAATCTCACAGCTTGTTCAGATATCAAGCTTGTTCTTATAGTTAAAGCTCATCACTCTCAGCCATCATAAATACTGCCTCTTCCAGCAGCGATCTTACCACCAGATTGATCACTTCCTGTTTGCCTTCACCGGTTTCAAATTCCACAATATTATCACCCATGAAGGAGAAAGCTTCAACTCCAACTCTTTCACCCTCAATCTCATCCTTAAGACTTCTGGCCCAGACCACTTCAGCTGTGGTGGTATCCACCACCCTGATATCAATTGCAGTACTGGCGGTAGCTTTCTCCGCAGTACCTCCCAGACCAGCTATAGAAATGCCGAGGCCGCCTGTCTCCTTATCTACTTGATATTCCGTAATAGCACCCTCTATCAGGTAATCTGCCCCGGTCATCTCTCCCAGATCGGGACCTTCACCCAGGGCCAGCCTGTCCTCAGCCCTAAGCTGCTGCTCATTCATGAAATCACCCAGGCTGGTTCTATCCAGCACCTTAAACTGCCGCGACCTGTGCAGGGCGGTAATGAGCATATCGGTAGCACCCTGGGTAACAACAGAACCACCTGTTTCCTTGCGCTGGCCTGTTTTATCTGCTATGCTGTAGACTGCCACTGACGGTTTTTCCTCTGGTTCTTCCAGGGCAGCCAGGAGCTGAGTTGCTACTGTGACATTTTTTTCTGAAGATTTTATCTCATCAGCCTGAGCTAATATCTCTTCCATGAGCTCTTCCACCTCAGCTTCTGTTAATTTCTCAGATTCTTCTGCTGAAATGGTAAGTGGCAGCGATAATAATATTAGAAAACATAATAGCAGTGCAGTTATTAAGCTTAAATTTATGCCTGATCTGATAAATTTCATATCATCATCCTCCTGGAGAGCGTTCTCTGAACTCTAATATTTGTAACTGATATTTTCTGCCTCTCAGCAGGGACTTTCCTGAGTCTTTTATTTATCTTGAAAATACGCCATATTATTTTCATGTATTTATGTGCCCCAGGGGGGCATGGCGGTTTATCTTGAAATTATAAAAACAGGAAAATGTCCTAATTTTAAATTTTTGTTAATCCTGAAACACTTGCTGTCAGAATTTTTATTACCAATTCCAGCCGCTGTCCCATTCATCTCCGGAATAAGTAATAGTAGTACTGTCACCTGTTATTACATCATATATATCGACAATTACTTCGCCAGTCTGGGGATCTTCGGCCACAGAGATCTGCAGGTTACCCGCTTCAAATTCACCGTAGGGCACTTCATCTTCATCCATGATCATATCCACAATCTGCCTCTGGGCTGAGCTGTAAAGCCTGCGTTCTAGCCCTTCTGTAAAGCGTTCTATCGGATCTTCCTCTTCTTCTATCAGTCCATCCTGCATCTCTGCCACATTGATGGCAACTTGGCGGGCATTAGGCTGGTTGAAGGTCTGAAAGCTCCAGCTCATGGTGTAGTTGTAACCACTGTAGGCCTGGGCTGTATAACTAAAGGCCAGTATAAAACAAAGAGAGAGAAAAATGCTAAATGTCACAACTTTTTTCATAAAAAACCTACCTCCCTTATATTATTATTAAAATTTCATTTGAAATCCTGCTGCGGGATGAATTTCACTGTCTTCGATATCTCCTCCAGTATTAACTGCCCGAATTTCCAGGAAGAAATTATCCGTCGGCTCCCAGCCGACAAAAGCTTGATAGTCAGCCACTCCAATAATCTCTCCCCCAATGCCAAAATATATATTTTCCCAGGGCGCTAATATCAACGAGAGAAAGCCAGCAAACTCGCCATCACCCCGCAGATACAGCAGCTCAGCTCTCCCCCGCAAAGCGGCTCTATCCTCTGCCAGGCCGGTTAGATGAGGTGTAATACTTAACCCACCATTAACTGCAGAACCATCATCAGGGAAAGTTGTAATCACAGTAGCTACCCTCTGGAAGTGAAGGTCAACCTCCTCCTCTTCCTCCATCATCTCACGGGAGGCTTCAATCAATTGCAGGCGCCATTCCAGTTCCTCATTTTCATCTTCATTTTCTGCAGCAAGAACCGGTGAGATCCAGATAGCAAGTGATAAAACGACAAAGATGACCAGCAAAACCGTTATCTTGCGCTGTAGGGACAAAATTAATCATCCTCCTTATTATCTTCTGTGCCAGAACTCTGTTGTATGACGGCCGTATTGCCTTTTCCTGACTGGCTTATCTGAGCTCTATTATTTTTTCCCTCCTGAACTACTGAAGAAAAATTTAAGCTGCCTGCCTGCAGAACTGAGCTGAAGTTATAGTAATTACACCCCAGCTGCAGAGAAAAGTTCATGTTTCCTACTTGAAAAACAGTGGAGCCCTCCCTGTCAGCCATTCTTACTACCACATTACCCCACCTGTCCATGGTTATTTCTATCCCGGGTTCAGGTCTTTCTTCAGCCATGACTTCACCCGGGAGGTTTAATATTAGAAAAAATATGAAGATAAAAATTAAGAAAAATTTTATAAGTTCAGACATCGCAGCAGCTCCTCCTTAATCACCTAATATAATCTCCAAATCTCTATTATTACCATTTTGCACAACATCAACACTGTTTATGTCTTCGTTCATGTCTATTATCCTCACATTATTATTGTCACCATTTTGCTGAATTATTACCTCACCTTCTAAAGGATTATTCTGAAAGATATCAGCATCATTCTCATCTCCATGCTGTCCTATTGCGGCTATATTAAAATATCCTCTCTGGTTTATTTTAGCATTATTATTATTTCCAGCTTGAACAATTAAACCAAACCTAAAACCATCAAACCAAATTCCACTATATTCCTGATCTATAGTTGCTTTGTTTTCACTTCCTATTTGAACAGCTTGCCCGATATTATTACTATATTTTTGTTCTATATGAGATATATTTTCTGCACCATATTGATCAATTCCACCATAGTTGTTTTCGCCAAGCTGTTCAATCGTTGCAGTATTATCATAACCAAACTGATTTATGCGGGCTTTATTAGTGGCATCATACTCGCTATAGTTAAAACCGGAAGATGTAATATCTCTCAAGCCTTCTACCACTCTAACACCTTCCTCATCCTCATCCATTTCAACACCATAATCCTCCTCAGCTGCCATTGCAGGCAGGGATAGAAAGGTTATGGTGGAAAGGATGAGAAGTAATAATAAAAATTTATAGGATAAGTCTTTCATTCATATCACCTTCTTAAAAATAAGGTTAGTTGGGCAGCCTGAAAATATCCAGGCTGCCCAATTTTTTAAGAAATTCACTCTTTAATCTTGAGTTATACTTGCATCATTATCATTACCTTCTTGATATAAGCTAGCATTATTTACTTCATCAAGATTATTATTATCTTGGATTATTGTAGCAGAGTTTTCTGCTCCAAACTGAGAAATAGTGGCCATGTTTTCTACACCACTTTGATCAGTCATAGCATAGTTTCCTGAACCTTCTTGTTCAATAAAGGTTTCATTAGTTATATTTGCCTTCCAATCGCCTCCACTCTGCACAGTGACCGCTGTATTATCGAATCCTTCTTGTCTTATTTCAGATAAATTGTATTGTCCTGTATCTGTTTGTGAAATGTGATTTTCATTACCGTATTGCCAAGCTCTTTGTTCGCTAGCTTGCCCCTCACTGATATCTTGTAATACAGTATTTGCAATGCCTTCTTGATAAGCATATACCGTATTACCAGGTTGTGCAACTTCTTGAAAAGCTAAATTATCATGTCCATCCTGGAAAATTGTAGCTTCAGTTCCGCCGGGATTATAATTATCAGTTAATGTTTGAAATGCTTCGTTACCGCTCCCCCAGGTCTTAATTTCAAAATCAGCTTCAGCACCAGATGTCATCATTGGTTGAGCAAAGTTTTCGAAACCTTCCTGTCGAATTAATG
>PWEK01000127.1 GCA_003553445.1 Elusimicrobiota bacterium | reverse complement strand
TCTGCTTTTTTCCGGAAATATAAATACCGCTTTAGCCGGAGCGGCAGCCGGTGGGGTTCTGCTTTTTGCCTCCTCAATCCTCAATTCTTTTACTTTAAAACTCCTGGGCAGGCCCGAGTCCGCCCTGTGCAGTATGGTGTTTGTATCTGTTTCTGCGACATTTCTGCTTCCTTTATTACCCCGGGAAAATGCGGTTTTATTCGCGCTGGTTTTAGCCTGTGCGGTGGTTTATTTAACTTATGAGGCAACCGGCGGTTTTGAACGCCGGGCGGAATATTTTGGAAACTATCCGGCCGCTTTGGCTTTTGTTTCAATGATAGTGTCGGTATGGTTAATAAGGTCGGCAATTCCCTTCGGGGCCTCTTCGGCTTTTTTTGCCGGGGCTTTATCATCTGCTGCGTTAAGGAGGGTTTTTTGATGGACGGGATTTTTTTTGAAGCTGTTTTTCTTCTTTTTCTGGGAACGGGGGTAATAGTTGAAATATCCTGCAAGGATGACTTTAAAAAAATTGCGCAGTATACCGCTTCCCTTTCTGCCGCGGTGTTTCTATCCGCAGCGGCCCTATCCCTTGCCCGGGTGCTGATTCATCCTTCTCAGGCTGTAGTCGCTGCTCTTCTCACCGGATTTGTTTTTTCAAAAATCTTTTCATCAGTTTCGGGTATTGAGTTTAAGAGCTTTGTTTTTAATACTGCCGCCGCGGGAACTGCAGCCCTTGCATTACGGGAGGGGTTTAATGAGTCATTAATATTATCTTTCTACTCCGCAGCGGGATTTGCGCTATCCGGGCTTTTAGCGGCAGCGTCTTATCGGAGAGTTAAAAACTATCTTCCCGATTATTTAAAAGGGCCTGCTGCTGTTTTAGCTGTTTTAGGTGTTTTTGTTCTTGTAATTGAATCGCTTTTCTGGAAATAGGAAGGTATGGCTTATATTTTTTTGCTGTTAATAGTTTTTTTTCTTCTTTTCAAGGACGACTGCGAAACCGGGTATTCCGGTAAAAATGCGACCGCCGGGAACAGAGCCGTCTATGTCAGGTGTTCACCTCCCCGCTCAGTTCGTTTTGAGTTCGTAAACATAGCCTCCTGTATGGAGGCATACAGGGGTTTTGGGGTTAATTCCAGCTGTAAAGCCGGGTGCCTGGGGCTTTTAAGCTGCGCTGATGTCTGTCCCCGGGGAGCTATAAGCAGCAGCCTCGATGTTTCGCAGGACTTATGTCTAGGCTGCGGCAAGTGCCTGGATGTCTGTCCGTTAAATCTTATTGAAGTATCTCAAAAGGCCAGCGCGCGCGTTTTTGTTAAATGCAGTTCGGAAGCTGACGGAAGCTGCTCTTCGGGTTGTCACAGGTGCTACAAATGTGTGGATGAATGTCCGGGCGGGGCTGTTTATGTTGATGAAAACGGGAAGGTCCTAATTGATTATGACAGGTGCGACGGCTGTATGCGCTGTGTGAAAAGATGTCCCCCGGGCGTTATGAAAAGTATCTAAAAATGAAACCTGTATTTACGGGTCTTTTAATCTTTTCTGCCGTTGCGCTTCAGGCAGGTGAGCGGATTTTTGCGGGGTATGATACCTCGTTTGAATTCGGATTCGCGAATCTGGCAACCCTCGCAGCAATTATAAGCTGGGGAAAAAAAACCGCTTTCAAAGTAGCGGCCGGCAGGGTGATTCTGGGGTCTTTTCTGTTTGGAAACCTCATGTCCGGGGGCTTCTATTTAAGCCTGGCAGGGAGCCTTTCAGCCTATCTTGCGATGATCTTTTCATATAAGCCGTTTGGAAAATTAAGCCCCGTGGGAGTCTCTGTTGCGGGGGCTGCAGCAAATAATCTTCTGCAGTTTGCAGCAGCGTATTTTATATTCTTCACAGATGAGGCTTTTTTCCTCTTTCCCCCTTTTTTTCTCCTTGCGGCTGTGCCCGCAGGGGTATTTAACGGACTTCTTGTCAAAAAAATAGTTCCCTGCATTGCTAATTACAGCAAAAGGAAATATTACCTCTCTTCGGGTTCTCCCAGGAGAATAAAATATATGAAAAAAGCGGGGGTTGCTGTGATAGTGGTTAAACCCGCTGTAAGTGAAGACCCTCCGTTTTCCGGAGAAAATCCCGAAAGCTATGCATTGAGGCAGGCCCTTAAAAAGCTTGAAAGTTCACCTGTAAAAGATAATAGGGGTATAATAATTTCCGCAGATACTGTTGTAGAAGTTGGAGGGGAAATCCTGGGAAAACCGGCGGATGAAAATGAAGCCCGCAGTATGCTCAAAAGGCTATCCGGGAGTAAGCAGAAAGTTCATACGGCTGTAGCGGTAAAAAATATTTTTAATGATAAAATTTATCATTCATTTGAAACCACGCTGCTTAAAATGAGGCCCTTGACCTGTCTGGAGATTGAGAAGCTTAAGAGAGAAAATCTTGATAAGGCGGGCGCTTACGGGATACAGGGGATGAAAGATGAATATTTTGAATGGATACAGGGAAGCTACTCAAATGTTGTGGGGTTTCCCTTAAAAACCGTAAGAGAGCTTCTTTTAAAGGCTGAGAGGAATTATGACTGAAGCCCTGCGTTTTCAGGGAAAATTTCAATGTCGTAATTTCTGTATAGGCTCTGCATCCAGTTTCCGTAAAGAGAGTTTCTTTTATCCTGCATGATCCGGGTTCTCAATTCGGATTTGTTTTCTTCAAAGTCATCAAGCGAACCATGCTCGCTTAGGTATTTCATTTTCATTTCATTTATTGTTGCTCTTGAGGATGATAATATAAGGCGTTCAAGCTTTCTTACGGTAAGATCCTTTTTTACCGTTTTTTCAAATTCCGAGGGGGTATAGCCGCTGGAACGCAGGGCGTGGCGATAGATCTCCATGTCGAACTGTCCTTCCCTCTGAAACTGCGGAAGGGAGGTTACTGCGGATATTACCTCTTCTTCGGTGGCGCTTATACCCATTTGTAATGCCTGCTGATACTTGGCCTGCTGGTATACAAGCGAAGAGAGGACCTCCTCACGTATACGGTTGCGCTCCATGTCTGAGATTTCTTCTTCTCTCTCTTCTCTTCTTCTCATCAATTCCCTGGTATATGCGTCATTGAAATCGTTTATTGTAACAGGGGTGCGGTTAACCCGGGCTACATTGTTATGGTCTCCGGTTATCTGTCCGTACCATACAAAAAGGCCGCTTACGAAAAGCAGTGTTATTGCCCATATTATGTATTTCATCTGTTTTCTAAGTGTTTCAAACATTACTCTAGAATGATATTAAAAAAGGGATTGTTTTTCAAACCCTGTCTTTTTCCCCGAGAAAACTTTTCAGTCTTTCTATTCCTTCTTTAATCAGGTCTGTTTGCGCGGCATAGGATATGCGTATGTAACCGCCGGCCCCGAAACCTTCTCCGGGTATTACGGCCACATGCTTCTCCTCAAGAAACTTATTGGCAAATTCAGTTGATGATCCCGTATGGGTCAGGCTTTTAATGCGGGGGAAGATGTAGAAGGCTCCCCTCGGTTTAGTGACTTCAATAGGGTTCATTTTTGACAGCTCACCGTATATGTAGTCTCTCCTTTCTTTGAATTTTTCTATCATATCGGAAACGGCTTTTTCGGATTTATCGGATGTAAGGGCCTCCAGCGCTCCCGCCTGAGCGAATGATGTGGGGTTGGATGTTGAGTGGGACTGGAGTTTTATGCATGCGGATATCAGTTTTTCACCGCCGGCGGCATATCCTATTCTCCAGCCTGTCATGGAGTAGGCCTTGGACACCCCGTTTATAATTATCGTTCTTTTCTTTATTTCTTCGGATAAGGACGCTATTGAAAAGAAACTCCCTTCATATACATGCTTCTCATATATTTCGTCTGATATTACATAGATGTCATTTTCAAGAACTATTTCGGCAATTTTTGAGAGTTCCTCTTTCGTGTAGACACACCCGCTGGGATTTGAAGGGGAGTTTATTATTAGGAGTTTGGTTCTGCCGGTTATCTTCTCTCTGAGTATTTCCGGAGTGAGTTTGAAGGAATCGCTGCTTAAGCAATCCGCAAAGACTGGGACCCCTCCGGCCGCCTTTACCATTTCGGGGTATGATACCCAGTAGGGAGAAGGGATTATAACCTCTTCCCCCTTTTCCGTAAGGCACATTATAACGTTGAAAAGCGAGTGCTTTGCCCCGCAGTTTATCATAACCTCTTGCGGGCTGTAATTTAATCCGTTTTCTTTTTTGAGTTTTTCAGCTGCGGCTTTTCTGAGTTCGGGCATTCCACCGGCGGGAGTATATTTTGTAAGCCCGTCCCTAAGCGCCTTCCGGGCTGCTTCTTTTATGAAATCCGGTGTGTCGGAATCCGGCTCTCCGGCGCTTAAGCCTATAACATCCACGCCTTCTTTTTCCAGTTTTTTTGCCCTGGCCGATATTGCCAGGGTTGAAGATAAATTAATGCTTTTTGCCAGTTTTGATAACATTTATGCGATCCTTTCTTTTCCTGTAATAAAACCCGAAATTTCTTTTTCCGCCTGCCATTTTAAAAAAAAATCCTATTAATAACAAATCTGCTCTTTTACTTATTTAGAGTAATGCGATTTTATGCAGTGATTAATGATTAAGAAAGCGGAAATTCAGCTGTGTTATGAAGGGGGCCGGGGTGAAGGCGGAAAATAGAGGTAACAGTAAGCTTGATTTAGGGAAATATTATAATTACAATAAAAGAATGAAATTCGGTGAATTGGTAAAATTAAGGTACAGCTGCAGAAAATACAAAGAAAAACCCGTCGAAAGAGAAAAAATAGCTAAATGTATTGAAGCGGCGAGGAGAGCACCCTCTGCGTGCAACGCGCAGCCGTGGAAATTTATTGTTCTTGATGAGGAAAGTACCCGGTGCAGGGCCGCTTCTGCCGCTTCATCGGGTAAATACAGATTCAGCAGGTTTATTAAAGGGGCTCCGGTATTAATTCTTGTTCTTGCCCGGAAAAGTACATTTCTTGCCGCTGCCGGTTCATTTGTAAGGAATACCGAATTTTACTTAATTGATATCGGGATTGCCTGCGAACATGTTGTTTTGCAGGCGTCGGAGCTTAACCTCGGCAGCTGTTATGTGGGCTGGTTCAATGAGAAAAAACTTAAAAAAATGTTCGGTATACCATCAAAAATCTCCATTCCGCTTTTGCTGACAATAGGTTATCCAGATGAAAAGTTCCGGGAAAAGGATGTGGTCAGAAAGCGCGCTTCTTCCGACAGGCGCAATCCGGTAGATGAAATCTTATTTTATAACGGTTTCGGGGAATCTGGAAAAAAGAAGGATAATGAGAGCGATTGAAAAATAATGTTATTCCTATTATTATAAGTTAATGTTTAAAGGACGGGGAGAGGGATAAGTATATGTCGTTAATACCTGGGATAGGAAAAAAAAGCGTAATCGGGATAGATCTTGGCTCGAGTGAGATAAAGGCGCTTGAGCTTAATGTAACACAAAAAGGGATTAAAATAGCTAGCCTTGTCCGCAGCTCGATGCAGAAGGGTATTCTGGAGATGCCGTTTGAGGAAAGAAGAGAAATTTACGTTGACTCTCTTAAGGAGATACTGTCGTACGGAAAATTTTCAACAAAAAAGGCGGCTCTTTCCATTTCCGGAAATTCTGTTATTGTAAGGCTTGTAAACTTTCCCGTTATGGAACCCGAAGAACTTCAGCAGACAATTCAGTATGAGGCCGAGCCTCATATACCTTTTGATATTGATGATGTAATTATCGATACGCATATAATAGGAGATATCAAAGAAGGCGGAGAGAAAAAGATGCAAACTGTTCTGGTGGCCAGCAAGAAAGAAACTGTTGGCGAAAAGATGGAAATAGTAAAGGCATGCGGTCTTAAGCCTGTGGTCATTGATGTGGATATTTTTGCGGTAGGCAATATGTATGAAATGTTAAACCCGGCAAGCGCAGAAGAACTGATTATTTTTGTCAACATAGGGGAAAGCAAGACCAATATAAGCATTGTGGAAAGCGGTACGGCTAAGGTTGTCCGGGATTTATATACCGCCGGAGGCGATTTTACGGAAGCTATTCGGGACAGCTACCAGGTTTCAACGAAGAAAGCCGAAATTGTAAAGCGCAAGTACGGTCTGTCGGGATGGAAAAGAAAGGAAGAGGAGAATATTGATGACGGGGATCATGAGCTGCTTGTTTATAAGGTACTCAATCCGGTTGTCCAGGAATTGATATCCGAAGTACAGCGTTCGATAGACTTTTTCAGAGGCCAGCAGTCCGGCAAGTCGGTGAATGTGGATAAGGTGGTTCTTTCGGGCGGAAGCGCCAAGCTCAAGTTTTTTTCGGAAATGATGAGCAAGGAGCTTAATATTCCGGTGGATGTTTTCAGCCCCCTTTCCGGAGCTTTGAATGCTCCTCCCGATATGGATGCCGGTTCGCCCGCTCTGGCTGTTGCAGGCGGATTGGCCATCAGAGAGGCCGGCGGGAATTAAAGAAAGAAAAGATGATTAGAATCAATTTACTGCCCCGTGAGATTAAAGAAACTTCGCAGGGAAAGAAGTCATCTTTTCTGGTCTTCGGAGGGGCCTTTCTTTTTGTGGCTCTGATTGCGGGTCTTTATCTTTCCCGAAGGGTAAGGCTCTCATCGCTTGAGAGAGAAGTAAGCGATGTTGAGGCCCAAATTGAAGAGCTCAAGCCCATAGTTGCCGAGGTAGAGAGGATAAGAAGTGAAATTGAGGAACTTGACAGAAGATATGAGGTTTTGGGAAGCCTTGTGCGTACCCGCTTTATATACCCTGTATTTATGGAAAAACTTACAGAAATTACCCCCAGGGACACCTGGATAAGAAGGATGGATACGGATACTGAGGACAGCAGGCTTTTAGTCGATTTCAGTGTTATGGCAAGGGATAATTATGCGGTGGCGGATTTTATCAGCGCAATAGAAGAACATCCCGATTTCAGTGAGGTTAATTTTACGGGTATTTCTACTGAGACAGTAGATGTTAATGAGACCCCCGTGGAATTGAGAAGTTTCTCTGTTTCATGTGTTTATGAGCACAGTGCGGAGTAGTTTGAGATGGCGCAGAAAACAGAAGTAACCAGGAATCAGAAAATACTGCTTGTTATTATAGCGATTGTGGGGTTGTATTTTTTTTTAACGGATGTTTATGGCCCCCTGGGTGATGATATAAGCAGTACACAGGAGGTTTTAGATGAAATGAGGAGGGAAGCTGCCGACATGCAGGTAGAGGCGGCGAGGCTGGAAGGCTATGAAAAGGAGCTTGAAAGCCTTGAGGGGGAAATGAAGGAGATAGAGAGAAAACTGCCGGATGATGAGGAGCTTTCAGGGTTCATAAGAAATATTACTAACACGGCCGGCAGATACGGGATTGATGTAAAAACCTTTGTTCCCGAGGGGTCACGCAGCAGCGATTACTACGATTCTCATTATTACAGGGTGGATATACTATCAGATTACCATACTTTCGGAAGGTTTTTTACGGATATCGGAAACCTTGAAAGGGTTTTTAATATAAGGAATGTTGATATGGCATCCCATGAAGAAGAAAGCGGAGAGGGGATGTTAAATGCGGTATTTCATATTGTGGCATTCACTTTCAGGGAATGAAAAGGAGAAGGGTCTTGAAAAAAATATTGATTTCTGTCTTTTTTCTTATTTTTTCGTTTTGTTTTACGCTAAAACCGGTTTTTTCGGATTATACTTATGGCGCGGGGGATAGAAGATCGCCTTTTCTGCCTTTTTTAAGGCATCCGGCCGGGAGGGATTTTACAGGGCCGGATGAGATTGAAATAGATGTCAGCGAGCTTTCGGTTAAGGGGGTTATGGGGTCGGAAAGAGAAAATTTTTTACTGCTTGAAGACAGAGATTCGTATTATATTGCCATGGAAGGCAGGCTGTACGATGAGGATGAAGAAAAGATACCCGGAATAGCGGTTTCGGTGGAAGACGGGGAGGTCCTTATTATTACAGATAAAGACGAGGTTTTTAAACTTGAAATACCAGATTAGAAGAGATGCTTAAAAAGAGGTGGAAAAATATGAAAAGAAGAGTTTTTGCAGCAAGCGTTATTATGATTTTTTTATCCGGTTTTGTCTTGAGCGGGCAGGGATCTGAGCCGGAAAAACTTACGGGTGTCAGGGTGACGCACGAGACGGATACTGCCGCAAGGGTGGTGATAGATACAACAGGTGAAGTAAAGTCACATCTTTTTCATGTTTCCAACCCTCCGCGCCTGGTGGTGGAAATGCCGGAGGTTGACCATGACAACCCGGATAAGGAAATCCAGGTGGATGGTAATATTCTGAAAAGGGTGCGCTCGGGACAGTATGCCGATAACCCTGTAAAAATATCCAGAGTAGTGCTGGATATGGCAGCCGGAGAGTATTACTATGAGGAAGACAGAAGCTCCGAAAAGATTACAGTATATGCGGGGGTTACCAGGGAGGCCGTTGACAGCCTGCGCGGGAACATTACGGATTCACCGCAGGAGACTGTTTCGAAAAACCCCGGGATAAAGCCGAATGTACCTACTCAGGAGCATGAAGAGAAGGTGGAAGAGGTTCTCCGGCAGAAAAAAGAGAGAGAGAAAAAGCGCAAAGAGGTTCTTTCGGATATGGACGAGGAAATGAAAGAAAAGATCTCCAGGGTTATGGAAACCACCCCGGGATCTCTCGTGGGGCCGTTAAGCAACGAGCCGGTGGATTTTAATTACAGAAACGCCGATATAACAAAAATCCTCAGAACATTTGCGTTAAAGCTTGATAAAAATATTATTCCCGCTCCCGGAGTGGAAGGAGAGGTTTCTCTCAGACTAAGGCAGGTGCCTTTTGACGAGGCTTTCCGCATTCTTCTCGACAGGGCTGAGCTAGTCGCGATTCAGAAAACCAGGAACGTCATTGAGGTTGTTCAAAAAGATAAGATGCCTACGGAAAGGAAGACATTTAATCTGCAAACACGCAAGGCCGGCGCGGTGAAAGAAACCCTGGATGCCCTTATGACCGCGGAGGAGGAACTGCATACTAACATAACCGTAGATGAGGCTTCGAACTCTCTTATTGTTTCGGCCACCCCTTCGGTTTTACAGAAAATGGAGGCCCTGGTTAAGCAGCTTGATATAAAGTCCCCCCAGATAAAGATAAAAGCCCGGCTGATTGAGGTGCAGGACAGCGATATGCTTGAGACTGGTATTTCCTGGGCGGCGACCGTGCCCTTTGATGATGGCGAAGTTGAGAGGGTAAGGGCTGTCAAGGATATGAGAAACTTTGAGATCGGGGATCCGGATTCTCCGGATTTTGACGGCAGGGTGGAAACGGAGCGCGCAATTACACGGGTGCCGGGAGCAGGCGGTCTGCTTGACATATCCGCTGTTCTCGACGAAACATCGCTCTATGCCCTTCTAAACTTTATAGAAGAAAAGACAGTGTCGAAGACAGTATCTGAGCCTACGATTCTCACGGAGAATAACAAGAGCGCCCAGATTCATGTGGGAAGAAATCTTCCGATAAGAACTACCAGGGCTGATGATGTCGGTTATACCGAAACGGTTGAGTTTATTCAGGAAGGTGTAGATTTGAGGGTAACGCCGGTTGTTTCACCCGGAAGCAGTCAGATTGCGCTGGATGTCAATGTAGGGGTTTCAGGGTTTGAAGAGTTCAGGGCAGACAGCCCGGTAACCATGGAAAGATCCGCTCAGACGGAGGTAACAGTTGAGTCCGGCAAAACCATAGTTATAGGCGGTCTGATTCAGGAGGAGGTCTCGGAAACACAGGCCGGGATTCCGGTATTGATGGATATTCCAATTCTGGGGTATCTCTTTAAATCGCATACAGGAAGGACCGAGAGCAGCGAACTGCTAATTTTCCTCACTCCCGAAATACTCTCTGATTAAATGCCGCCGGCCGGAGATTCCGTTAAAAAAAGGTTCGAAAAAAACGATCTCCCCGGGAGGGTTAACCTGGCCTCTCTGGAGAAGAGTGCCGGAGAAAAACCTGATGATCCCGGTGTTCACTATCGCCTTGCTGAGGGCTACAGGAGGGTAGCTGGTAAAACGGGAGGGAAGTATTTTTACAAATTAGCCGAAAGGTCGGCAAGAAAAGCCATAGAACTTGAGCCTATGAAAAAAAGATATCACATTCTGCTTGTTACCATAATGGCTGAAAAGGGCGAACTTGGCCTTCTTTCTTCCCAGTACCGGCGGAAAGCTGACGGAGAAGAAGGCGAGTTTTATAGGGAAATCCTGAATAAGATGTCTCTCATTGCTTCTCTTTCAATACCCGACCCGGATGAAAAAAATAAAAAAAGAAGGCCGAAGGGCTCGCTCTTCTTTAATTATATTTTAATGCCTTTCGTTGTCGCAGGGGCATTGATAGTATGGGTTGTTCCGGGGTACGAGGGGTTCAGATTGATTTCTCTTGCTTTGGTTTTTCTGTATATACTTTTGAGGATATCTGCGGGGGCGCGCAAAATTTGAATATATTTACTCAAGGATATAACGGTTTTATAGATGCTGCAGGGGTTGGAGGGCCTAATTGATGATGGGAAATATGTGGGCAGTATTTGCGGGTCTGGCGTTATTCATACTTGCGATGTATTTCTTTGTGAGCGTATACGCATATTTCAGGCGTAAGAGAAGAAAAGAGAAATTAAGAAAAAAAATTATTCGCAGAGAAGAACCTTATTCGGATAAAGAAGCCTGCATTCTTGAAAAAAACCTCTCCGGGTTCAGCTCTGCTGATTTAGCCGCATGGGGACGTTATCTTCTTTTTTCCTATTACCTTAAAAACAGGGAGAAAGGCGGGGAAAATGTTTTTAAGTGCGCTGCCCACGGAGAGATAGTCAGAAAAGAGTATGAAAAATTCCCTTTTTATGTAGACAGTGTTTTTGAACTGGCCAATACTTATTTTTTCTATTCGGGCAGGTTTGAAAAAGCGGCGCGGATATATGAAGAGCTTCTGAATAATAAACCCAGAATGAGGTGGGAAAAGATTTGCAGGAGTAGAACTAAACTCGTAAGGGAGAATCTGGACAAGCCAGAGGCCCTGAAATTATATGTTAAGGCAGAATGGCATTTTGAAAAGGAGAAATTCAGTAAGGCGGCCGGGTATCTTCAGGAGGTCACAAGGCGGTTTCCCGATACGGATATAGCGCTTCTCGCATTCTATTTTCTGGGAGACATTTTTTACTATAAACTTAAAAAACCGCAGGAGGCATTTAATTATTACAGAAAGGCCTGCGAAAACGGCTCTGAAAGAGCAGAAGCCAGGGATGCCCTATACAAATGCGGTGAAATCATGAGAAAGATGAAAAGGTGGGAAAAAGCAGTAGAAATATACCGCGAATATCTTGATCTGTACAAAGATTCATCATTTAGGGATGATGCTTTTTTTTATATCGGAGAGGCTTATCAGAATATGGGCAAGCTGCGCAAGGCCAAAAACGCCTACTCGCTTGTTTTGGGAGATTATCCGGATAGCAAGTGGACTGAAGTTTTATACAGGCGGGTTCAGCGGCTTAACAGAAAGCTGGTGGAAAACAGATGATCTGGCTGCTTCTTCTGGTTTTTTCTTTTACGGCTTCATTTCTCTTCTCCAGGTTGGTGGGTTTTTTATCAATCCGGTATGGATTACTTGACCGGCCCGGGAAAAAGCTGAAAAACCATGAAAGGCCCGTTCCGTATGCAGGGCTGGCCGTATGGTTAACCTTCATGTCGGTTCTTGGCGGACTGCGTTTTTTTACATCATTTCCCAGTGGAACCCTTTATCAGCTCAGGGGTATTGTATACGGTGGTTCGGTGATTTTTATTCTGGGGTTTCTGGATGATATTTATGATTTGCATTATTCCATAAAATTTTTGGGGCAGGTCGCCGCAGCCGCAATACTTATTTACTATAATATTTACATAAATCTTTTCCCTTTCGACTTTCTTAACATTCTGTTAAGTATCTTCTGGGTTGTTCTGATAATCAATTCAGTAAATATTATTGATATAATGGACGGTCTGGCCAGCGGGGTGGCGGCGGTATGCGCCATGGGTTTTTTTGCCGTTACGCTCCCTATTCAGCAGTATTACGTGAATTTTGCTGCGCTTATTCTTTTCGGCACGCTTGCCGGCTTCTGGATGAACAACAAACCTCCCGCGAGGGTTTTTCTCGGAGACAGCGGAAGCCTCTTTACCGGTTTTATCTTAGCTGCATTATCAATGGGGGCGGATTACAGCAGGGTGCATATTGTGGGGCTGTTTTCACCTTTTTTGATTCTGGGGATACCCCTGTATGATACAGTTCTGGTGATTTTTTTCAGGGCCAGAGAAGGAAAGTCCATTTTCAAAGGTTCAAAAGATCACTATGCGATAAGGCTCTCTTCAGCTGGCTTCGGCCCATGGAAAATAGATGTGATTTCTTATGTTATATCAGGGATTCTTGCGGCTGCGGCTTTTCTCATAACCCGGGTGCCCGCGAGTTATGCTTTTTTTCTGCTGGCTTCTGTTTTTTTTGCTGCTCTCATCGGCAGCGCGCTTCTGGATACAGTTACTCCCGAATGAATAAGACGGTTATTATAGGCGCCGGCCTTACGGGATTAAGCGCCGCTTTGGATATTCAGGGAAATAAACCGGTGGAGGTCTTTGAAAAGGAAGATTCCCCGGGCGGGCTCTGCAGAACCGAATCATATAAGGGCTTCAGGTTTGATTATGCAGGCCATTTTCTTCATTTTAAAGACAGCGGAATCAAGAACGAGGTTTCGAATCTCCTTTCGGGAAATATAAAAAAAGTTGAAAGAAAATCATTTATTGTTTACAAGGACAGGCGCATCCCTTATCCTTTTCAGTCTCACATAAAATACCTTCCGCTTGAAGAAAGGAGGGAGTGCCTGCTTGAGTTTCTTATGTCCGGGTATAAACAGGCTCCGGAGGACGGGAACTTCCGGAGCTGGATGAATAAAAGGTTCGGTTCGGGTATAACGAAATATTTTATGCTTCCATATAATCGTAAACTCTGGACGGTGGATCCCGGGGAAATGACAACGGAGTGGATGTCGCGTTATCTTCCACGGCCTTCGGCGGAAAAGATTCTAAAGGGCGCCTTTTTTGAAAAAAGCCCCGCAGAAGGATATAATGCAGTCTTTTATTACCCTCCGGATGGAATCGGGGCTCTTCCTTCACAGATGTCTTCCCGGCTGAAAAAAGGGGTTCTTCATACGGGGGTTTCCGTGGAAAAAGTTATCCCGGGAAAGAAGCTCATTATTGCCGGAGGAAAAAAATACAGTTATGAAAATCTGATTACCACCGTTCCGCTTAAAAAATTCGCCGCTGAAATAGTTGACGGACCGGATGATTTAAAGAAGCATGCCCGGCAGCTGCGGGGGGTTTCGGTGCTTAATATAAACATTGGATGGAAAGGGGGGCCCGGGAAGGGTGTTCCCCGCGGGGCTCACTGGCTGTATTTTCCCGAAAGCCGCTATGTTTTCTACAGGGCCGGGTTTCCTTCACAGATATCTTCTTTAATGGCTCCTGAGGGTTGTTTTTCGTGTTATACTGAAATAGCATTTCCTCAGAAAAGGTTTCCGAAAAGAGAAGATTTCCCTGAAATAGAAAAGAGGGTGGAAAAGCAGCTTAGAGAAGCCCGTGTGATTCCCCCCGGCTCTAAAGTAAGAGCGGTTCTTTCATTGCCGATGGAGCCGGCATATGTTATTTATGATAAACGCCGCTCTAAAGGGGTTTCGGAAGTTCTCAGGAAACTTGAATCCGTGGGCATCTACAGCGCCGGACGCTACGGCGCGTGGGAGTATTCAGCGATGGAGGATGCAATATTAAGCGGAAAAAAGGCGGCGGAGAAATGTCTGAAAAAAAATTAAAAGTTCTTCATGCCATAACGAAACTTCAGCTGGGGGGGGCCCAGCTTAATACTCTCTACACGCTTGATAACCTTCCCGGAAGCTTTAAAGGCTGTCTTCTTGCCGGTTCGGGCGGAGAGCTTGATAAAAGAGCGAAGGAGTCCGTCCGCTATAAGGCTCGGCTGATCCCTTTTCTGGTCAGGCCGGTGAACCCCCTTATGGACGCCTTTGCATTCTTTTGGGCTTTTTTTTACCTGCTGTCTTTCAGGCCTGATATTGTGCATACACACTCATCAAAGGCCGGAATAATAGTACGTTGGGCCTCTTTTCTTGCCGGGATAGATGTGATAATCCATACTTATCACGGTTTTGGCTTTACCCCGCTGCAGAATAGATTTGCGCGGGCGTTTTTTATTTTTGCGGAGAAGATCACCTCGCATATAACCGATAAGCTTATAGCGGTGGCCCATGCTAATGTGGAAAAAGCTCTTTCCGAAGGTATAGGAAAGAAAGAGCAATACAGTGTTGTAAGGAGCGGGATTAAAAAGGAACTTTTTGAAAAAAGGCGCCCGGACGGCGGTATCAGGGGGAAACTCTCTTTGAGCAGAGATGCTCTTCTTGTTGGAAATATTTCCTGCTTTAAACCGCAGAAATCGCTCCAGGATTATGTTGAAAGCTGCCGGCGGCTGGCCCGCATGGGAAACTATTACTTTATTCTCGTGGGTGACGGGGAGCTTAGGCCTCAACTGGAAAAGCAGGTTCGCAAAGCGGGTATCTCAGAGAGGTTTTTCATGCCCGGGTTCATTAAAGAATCTCAAGAGGTTATTCCTTACCTTGATATAATGCTGCATACCGCCCGCTTTGAGGGGCTTCCGAGGGTTATTCTTGAGGCAATGGCCGGCGGGGTGCCTGTGGTTTCAACCGCTGTAGATGGCGTCAGGGATGTTATTACTCATGGATACAACGGCTATCTGGTTGAACCGGGAGATGTTGACAGCATGGTTAAATATTCACATAATCTTTTAAATAGCTTCGAAAAAAGAAAAGAGATAGGTTTGAATCAGAAAAAAAGATTCAGGCCGGAGTTTGATATAAAAGAAATGTCAAAAACCCTCAACCGAATCTACATCGAAGTCGGGGTTATAATTTTATACTTTTTGCTATAAAATAGAAAGGATTACAAATGAAAAGTAAAAACGAAATGAATTTATTCAGGGATATATTTCCATATTCAGAAGTTCCCTATGTTACTTTTGATAACGAGGCGGTAGAGATGAATATGCCCGAGGATATATGGATAACCGATACCACTTTCAGAGACGGCCAGCAGGCCAGGGCTCCCTATAACGTGCAGCAGATAGTTGACCTGTATACGCTAATGCACAAGATGGGGGGCAGCCGGGGCATAATAAGATCCAGCGAGTTTTTCCTGTACAGCAATAAGGACCGCGATGCGGTTAGAAGATGCCAGGAAAAGGATTTTGAGTACCCGAAGATTACAGGCTGGATAAGGGCGACAAAGAAGGACTTTAAGATAGTAAAAGAAATGGGGTTGAAAGAGACCGGGATACTGACTTCTGCCTCCGATTATCATATATACCTGAAATTGAAAAGTGACAGAAAATCCGTTATGAGGAAATACCTGGATGTTGTTGATGCTGCTCTCGAAGAGGGGATAGTACCGAGGTGCCATCTTGAGGATATAACCCGCGCTGATTTTGAGGGGTTCGTAATACCGTTTGTAAAGAAATTGATGGAGCGTTCCCGCGAAAGCGGAATACCGGTAAAAATCAGGGCCTGCGATACTTTAGGTTACGGCTTTCCCCATCCCGGGGCCTCACTGCCCCGCTCTGTTCCCAAAATAATAGATACTCTTGTCAACAGATGCGGTGTCCCTTCTGAAAGAATCGAATGGCACGGGCATAATGATTTCCACAAGGTTTTGATAAACGGCACTTATGCATGGCTGTACGGGGCCAGCGCAGTAAACGGGACACTTCTCGGATTCGGCGAAAGGACCGGAAATCCCCCTATAGAGGCCCTTGTTATTGACTATATGAGCCTGAAAAAAGAATCGGACGGCCTCAACCCCCGCGTGATAACCGAAATAGCAGATTACTACCGGGAAGAACTCGGCGAGCATATTAGTTCAAATATGCCTTACACAGGCAGCGAGTTTAATACCACCAGAGCGGGTATACATGCAGACGGTTTAATAAAGAATGAGGAGATATATAATATTTTCGATACTCAAAAAATATTGAATCGTCCTATGAATATCGCCATAACAGATAAATCCGGAGCGGCGGGAATTGCAATGTGGGTAAATAATTTTCCCGAGATAAAAAACAGGGAAAAAATAAATAAGAAAGACTCCCGTGTCAGAAAGGCTTATGAGATAATTATGGAGGAGTATAATACTGGAAGGACCACAGCTATGTCCAATGAGGAAATGGAGCATATAGTCAAGGAGTGCTTTCCCGGTTATTTTGAGTCTGAATTTGAGAAGCTTAAAAAGAAAACCCGCAACCTGGCTGTACATGTAGTGGAAGAGCTTTCAGAAAGTCAGCAGGTGCGCTCGATGGAGCCCAAAACCCAGGAAAAAATAATGGAGCGCATAAGAAAGAATTATGATTTTATCCAATTTATATATATTACCGACAGAAAAGGGGTCAAAATTACCCGCAATATAATTGACCCGCGCTATTCAAAATCTTTTGAAAAAAAGGATATCGGGGTGATATACACAGACAGGGAGTGGTTCAGCCGGCCTATTGAAACCGGAATGCCTTTTGTATCTGATTTTTACATTTCAAGAATAACCGGCAGGCTCTGCATAACCGTATCGGCTCCGGTAAGGAATGATAAGGACGAAATAGTAGGCGTAGTCGGTATGGATATAAGTTACGAAGATCTGGTAAGGCTGTGAAGGTTTCGGTTATCGGAGCGGGCGCTGTAGGAAGTCAGCTGGCTTTCGCTCTTGCAATTAAAAATTATGAAAACATAGCGATAATTGATATAAAGGAAAACCTTGCACGGGCCAGGGCCCTTGATATCATGCAGTCTTCGTCCCTGTGGGGATTTGAAGGGAAGGTTAAGGGAAGCGGGGAATATAAAGATATTGAGGGATCGGATATTGTGGTTACAACGGCAGGTCTGGCGAGAAAACCCGGTATGACCAGAGAGGCTCTTTTCGATACTAATTGTAAAATAACCAGGAGCGTTGCGGCAGAAATAGGAAAGCATGCTCCCGGCTGCATTATGATTGTTGTTACCAACCCGCTTGATATTATGGCTTATATTGCTTACAGAGAGTCGGGTTTTTCTCCTGAGAAGGTTATGGGCATGGCCGGGGTCCTGGATACAGCCAGATACAAATACTTTATATCAGAAAAACTCTCCTGCAGCCCCTCGGAGGTTGAGGCGCTTGTTCTGGGAATGCACGGCGCTGATATGGTAATTACGGACGGTGCCCGGGCAGGGAAAAAAAACTTAAAAGATTTTTTATCCGTGAAAGACTTGCAGGGGTTAAAAGAGAGAACTAAGAAGGCGGGCAAGGAGGTTGTTGAGCTTCTGGGAAGCGGCAGCGCGAGTTTTGCCCCCGCTGCGTCGGTTTCTCTTATGGTTGATTCAATACGCCACGACAGGAAAGAAATTCTTCCCTGTTCGGTTCATACCCGTTCGGCATACGGGCTGGGAGATATTTTTATAGGCCTCCCTGCGGTTATAGGAAGGGCGGGCGTTGAAGAGGTGGTTGAAGAAGAAATAGGAGAGGCTGCCCGCAAAGAGCTTCTGGATGCTGGAAAAAAGATTGAGAAAAAAATAAGAAAGTTGGAGTTATAGTGAAAAAGACATTAACTGAAAAAATATTATCCGCGCATGCGGAAAAGGATGTTAAATCGGGAGAGGTTGTTTTCGTCGATATTGACTGGGCTCTGGTACAGGACGGTACCGGGCCTTTGACCGTGGATGTAATAGAAGAAATGGGAAAGGGGGTCGATCGCCCGGATCACAGGTGCGTTTTCCTCGACCATGCCTCTCCTTCCTCCAGGTATGAGCTCTCAGACAGCCATAACAAGCTGCGCAGGTATGCCCGGGAAAAAGAGATGAAAATATTTGATGTCGGAGAGGGGATCTGTCATCAGCTTATGGCTGAAAAATTTGTTGAGCCTGGAGAGGTTGTAGTAGGCGCGGATTCCCATACCTGCACTGCGGGCGCCTTCGGGTCTTTTGCCTCCGGTTTCGGATCCACGGATATTGCATTTGCAATGTCCACAGGAAGGCTGTGGTTAAGGATACCCGAAGCGATAAATGTAAAGCTTCGCGGAAATCTTAAGTTTCCTGCAATGGCGAAGGATTTGATACTTTTTCTTATAGGCAGGCTCGGTTCATACGGAGCTACCTACAAAGCGCTTGAATTTACAGGGGAGGGGGTTGAAAATCTCTCCATGGAATCAAGGCTGACTGTCTGCAATATGGTCATAGAGGCGGGCGCTAAAAACGGGATAATGCCTGCTGATGACAAGACATCCGATTATATAAAGCGCGAAAGAGGTAAAGATATAAAGTTTAAACCCCTGCGCGCGGATAATGACGCCGGTTATGAAAGGGTTCTTGAGATAAACCTTGACGAGATTTCTCCTCAGGTTGCGGAGCCCCATTGCGTGGATAATGTCTTAAACGCAAATGAAACAGTAAAGAAAGACATAAAAGTTGATCAGGTGGTTATCGGAACCTGTACGGGAGGCCGGATGGAAGACTTGAGGGCCGCCGCCCGTATTCTCGAAGGAAAAAAAGTAAAAAAGGGCGTCAGGTTTATTGTCTCACCGGCTTCTGCAAATGTGTATTTAGCCGCAATGAGGGAGGGGCTTTTGGAAAAGTTTGTCAAAAGCGGAGGAGTGATAGTCACACCGGGTTGCGGTCCCTGCGTGGGAATCCAGGGCGGCGTGCTCGGGACCGGGGAGGTATGTGTATCCACGGCTAACAGGAATTTCAAGGGAAGGATGGGATGCAGCGACAGTTTTATATATCTGG
>PWEK01000027.1 GCA_003553445.1 Elusimicrobiota bacterium | reverse complement strand
GCTTCCCATGAAGGGGTTAAATATTCTCTTGGAAGCGTTCTTAATCATGTTTGCATGCACCAGACAATAATAGGCATGGAGGTGAAAAAACAGCTCGAGCTTGCGCAGGAAGAGGCTGATGTTGTCATAGGTTGCGTTGGCGGAGGAAGCAATTTCGCCGGTACGGCTTTTCCTTTTGTGAAGGATAAAATAGACGGAAAAAAAGACGTTAAAATACTGGGCGCGGAACCGACCGCATGCCCCACACTGACAAAGGGTCCTTACAGGTATGATCACGGGGATACTGCTAAAATGACACCCCTTATGAAAATGTATACGCTGGGTCATGATTTTATTCCTCCCGGCATTCATGCGGGGGGCTTAAGGTATCATGGAAATGCCCAGGTTCTGTGTTCTCTTGTCCACGACAGGGTTATTGAGGCTGAGGCTTACAATCAGCTGGAGGTTTTTGATGCCGCGGTTAAATTTGCCCGGACCGAAGGTATGGTTCCGGCTCCCGAAACATCCCATGCGATAAGGGCAGCCATAAATGAGGCTGAGAAATGCAAAGAAACCGGGGAGGAGAAATGCATAGTTTTTAACTATTCAGGCCACGGCTTTTTTGACCTGAGCTCCTACGAGGCTTATTTTGACGGAAAGCTTGAGGAATACGAGTACCCGGAAGAAGAAATCAGAAAATCAATTAACAGATTGCCTGACATAGGATAAAAAAATATCCTGGTAAGTTAGTTTTTTTTCGAAGAGGAGTATTTAGGCTCTTCTTCTCCGGTGCTTCCGAAGCCCCCTATGTCTCTGTCGGAAGGGGGAAGTTCTTCAACCTGCTCCCATTCAATTTTTTCCACTTTCTGCATAACGGCCTGGGCGATGCGCTCTCCCTTTTTTATCTCTACGGGAGTATCTGATGTGTTAAAGAGTATTACCCCAAGCTCGCCTCTGTAGCCGGCATCTATTGTTCCGGGAGAATTCAGTACCATTATTCCTTTTTTAAGGGCCAGTCCGCTTCTTGAGCGTATCTGTATTTCATAACCGAATGGAATCGCAACCTTTATCCCGGATGAAAAAAGCTTTCTTTCTCCCGGTCCAATTACTGATGTTTGCCCGGCGTTTATAAGGTCAAGGCCGCTGTCGCCGCCGTGGTGATAAACGGGAAGGCTGACTTCTTTTGTTTTTGTTACCTTTACTTTCATAGATTGAATATTATAAAAATTGAGTGAAAAGTTCAAGTTTTAAGATTATTGAAGTCCGGAAAAGAGGAGAATCTTTTTCATAATTAGAGCCTTTGCTCCTTTGAATTTCCCTCTAAAATATGATATTTTTAATCATGGAAATAAAAATATATTACAGGGATACCGACAGCGGCGGCATTGTGTATTATTCAAGATACCTTGAGTATTTTGAAATAGCCCGGACTGAATGGATGCAAAGACGCGGGGTTTCCGTAAAGAAACTCGCCCGGGACGGGATTCTTTTTATAGTAAAAAATGCTGAACTTGAATACCTCTCTCCTGCCAGGTACGGAGATGTCATTGAAGTGAAGGCTGAGGTCCGCAGGGTTACCGGGGCTTCGATTGAGTTTTTCTACAATATTTGCGAGAAAGATTCATCACGCCCTGTTGTGAAGGGTAGCACCCTCCTGGTATGTATAAATAATAAAATGAAGCCCATCAGGATACCCGGCTTTTTAAAGGATAAGTTCAGCAAAAAAGCTCAGCTTTAATTTTCATAAAGAAAAGATCTTTACTGCAGATTAAAAAATTTCCCTTCAAACTATAATCTTATGTGTTTTAATGCGCTTAAAATATCGCTTGTATAATATTTCTTTGACGTGACGAAAAATAGGGGAATAAGACCTTGCAAATAAGGTATGAGTATGGTATATTTCTAAAATGCGAAAATGTAATTATCTGCTGATACTTTTTTTGGCTTTTTCACTGTGGGCTTGTGCAGGGGGAGAGAGGTATTCCGGAAGGATAAGAGAGGATACTGTATGGGATGGAAGAATAATACTATCAGGGGATGTCTTTATAGAGAGAGGGGTAAATCTCACCGTAAAGCCCGGCACGGAAATAGTTTATACACGGGGGGATATTACTTACGAGATAGAAAGATTAAGAGACGTTGACGGAGAGATTTACAGTATATTTTCTGAAGAAAAAATCGAACTTATAGTAGAGGGAGATATTGAGATACTCGGAACCCCTGGTAATCCGGTTACGCTCAAGGCTTGCGAGGAAACAGCTGAGAGAGCCGCGGGGGTGTTTTTTATCGGGGCAGAGGGTTCTTCCCGTGTGGAGAATCTGCATATATACGGGGGAGAGGTGGGGATGAGGTTCTATGATTACAGGTCCCCCGCTATAAGCAGCGTAACAGTCAGCGGTATGCATGTGGGAGGTATGGGAAGCTGGAATAATGCCTCTCCGCATATAAAAAATTCAGTAATAAAAGAGAATAAATATGGAGTAGGTGCTTCCGACTACGCTTCGCCTGTAATTACCGCAAGCATAATTGAAAACAACAGCGCTGCCGGTGTTTTTTTCGAAGGGAGAAGCAGAGGAAGGGTGGAAGAGTCAATAATACAGGCAAATAACAGCGGGGTGTCTTTTGGAAACGAGTCGCAGGCTGAAATATTTTCCAGCACCATAACGGGCAACGGCTCAGCCATCGGGTGCTGGGAAAAATCCAGCCCCCATATTATAGGGAATTATATATACTCTAATATAATAGGGCTGATGATTTTGGATGAATCTGCGCCTTCTGTGGTGAGAAATAAATTTATAGACAACGGAGGCGGAATTACTTCCGCGGGTAATTCTTCAGGAAAGATAAGCGATAATAGAATATCAGGAAGCGGGCCGGGTATTACAGTTTCCGGATTCTCCGTTTCTAAAATAGAAAATAATGATATTTCGGGAAATGAATATGGAATACGGGTTCAGGAAAGGGGTTCCCCTTCGGTTTTTGGAAATAAGCTCTCGAAAAACAGGGTGGGTATGCTTTTTGCTGATTTTTCCCGCCCGGATTATGAAAATAATGTTTTTTCGGAAAACGGATCTGATGTAATTGATACCCGGTGAATAAATAAAATGAATAAAAAACCCGATAATATCTATCTGGATTTTAATAACAGTAAGATAAAGGCAGTAGAAATAGCCGGAATAATTAAGGAAAAGATTTCATCTTCCGGTATCAGGCTCCACAGCGGTGAGCTGTCTTCAGAGACTGACATGGTTATAAGTATAGGGGGCGACGGCACCATGTTGAAGAATGCCCGCCGGGCGGTGGAATATGATATCCCGGTTGCTCATATAAATATGGGCACTCTGGGTTTTATGGGAGTCGAGGTAAACGATATAAGCAAATTTACCGATTCTTTAATAGAGGGTAGTTATGAGATTGAAGAGCGCCTGATGCTCGGCGCGGAGGTTGACGGAAGAAAATACAGGGCTTTAAATGATATTGTCATTAAGAACGGCAGAACCGCCAGGGTTATAAACCTTGATGTTTTCATTCGAGGAGAAAATATTTACAGGCTTAAAGGGGACGGAATAATCTTTTCTACCCCAACGGGCTCTACCGCTTATTCGCTGGCGGCGGGAGGCCCGGTTGTTTCGCCCGAACTTGAGCTGATTGTTCTTTCCCCGTTGAATCCGCATTCGCTTAACTCGCGTTCAATAATTCTGGGCAGGGATGAGAATATAACTGTTCTTCCCGGCGGGAAAGAACGGGAGGTTATTCTTACGGCGGACGGGCAGAATTCGCATGAGTTAAGTTCTTCCGGTAAGGTGGTAATAAGCTCTCTGGATGTTAAGCTCAAGGTGATTAAGGGAGAAAGGGGTTTTTTCAGGATGCTCTCTTCAAAAATGAACTGGGGGGTGTGAAGCTGTGATTGAGAGTTTGAGGATCAGCAATTTCGCTCTTCTTGAGAGCGCCTCAATGAACCTGGGAGAGGGGATGAATGTTGTTACGGGTGAAACCGGCGCGGGAAAATCGATACTGGTTGGAGCCCTGAGCATGGTTCTGGGAGAGCGCGTTGGAAGAGAGATAGTTGGGGAAAACGGGGATTACTGTGAGGTTGAAGCAGTTTTCGCCCCCCCTTATGCGGATGGGATAAAGGATTTTTTAAAAAATAAAGGACTGGGGGAAGGCGAGCTGTTTTTAAGAAGGCTCTTTTATAAGAAGGGCAGAAGCAGGTGTTTTATAAATGACAGAAGGGTAACCGTTTCCACACTGAATGAGCTCGGCAATACCCTCGTTGATATTCACTCTCAAAATCAGCATCAGAGAATCCTGAAAAAAATTGAACAAGTAAAGATTCTGGATATTTACGGCCACTGCGAAAAGGAAAGAAAGGATGTAAGGGATGCATGGATGAGGTATTCTGAACTTAAGAGTGAAAAAGATGCGCTTAATAAGCGAAGCAGGCAGGTCAATGATGAAATCGAAAGAATTCAGTATGAATTAAAGGAAATAGATTCTCTTTCTTTAAGGCCCGGCATAGAGGAAGAGGTGGAATCGGAGTATAAGAAGCTAAAGAATGCAAGGGAGCTTACAGCGGGCGCCGGTTCTCTTTATTCAACGCTTTATGAGAAGGAAGGATCTGTTTCCGAGATTCTTTCCCGGGCTTCGCATCAGGTGCAGGAGCTTTCTGAAATAGATAAGGATCTTATGGCTGTATACGAAGCGGTCTCTGAAGCTGAAAATCAGGTGGAAGCCGCGGCGGAAATCTTAAGGG
>PWEK01000014.1 GCA_003553445.1 Elusimicrobiota bacterium | reverse complement strand
TGCTTGCATTAAGATTGCTAAAATTAAACGGGGAATGGAATAAATACTGGAGGGAACAGGGTGTGCCTGTATAATTCCCCCCCCAAGTTTTTCTTACTTCGATTAATATACCCAATATTGACATCTGACTTTTTAAGCTTTATTATAAAAGAATAAATTTGCTCCAAATAAAATTTAATAAATCTATTTTCCGGGATATCAACCGTTTCCTGATAATTGGTTTGACAGACTTCACAAGGAATACAGTCCATATTATCTGGTAAAACATCTATTTTCTCTTTGAATCTAACCATATCTTTATTGCTAGCCAAATTTATTAAATCATCCTGGTTGAGAAAGCTAACATTTCCCACTGGTAATAGTTCTTTTACTTCTTCCAATTTTGTTTTGGGTTGTTTTCTAATCAAGTTATACGCAGATGGCAAATTGTTTTCATTGAAAATATACTCTAAGAATAAATAATCTTCATAGTAAGTTATTCTCTCTGTTTCACCAAATTCAAATAGCTGATGCACAGAAGATGACATGTCAAATATTAAAGAACTGCACTCCTCTGACAAATCTGACATCATTTTAATATATTCATCACTATAACCAATTTTCTTAGATCTTATTTCTATCGGAATTCTTATTGAACTTTGGCCATTAACTATTATAGATATCCATGTCTTTCCCACATAACTTTTAAAATTAAGTGTTCCTACCCTGCTATTTTTACTTTCGTTAAATAAATTTTGCTTAAAAAATAGACTCCCTATTTCTGGTAGAAAACTTTGAATTTCCCATTCTTTTTTTTCTGCCTTGAAAGATATGTCATATTCAGTTTCTTCTAAAAACATCATCCGATTTATATTACTAGAAGGATTTACGTTACAATACTCAATTAAATGTTTATTTGTTGGTTGTTCTACCGTGGGTATATTTTGGCATGAAAGGTGTTCTGTTTTTATATCAGGAAATTCTTCTGCAGATTTGTTCTCTGCTCTAATTTTTAATACCCCTAGCTTTTTACCCTGGGGATTATTTAATTTGAATATAGCTTCTTGAAAAAATGTCATATATTATTTTGTATAAGACACATACCGTTGACTTTCTAAAATTCTCTGCATCTCTTTTAATTTCATCGCTGTTTTACTGTATCGTGCTTTTTCGGGGACTTGCTCCCAAAAATCAGAAATATATTGTCCTTTTTGTAGTATAGATATTTGATCATTTTCTTTACCGGAAAAACAATAACAATAAAGAATTTTAAGAATATCTCCTAACTCTTTTATCGACCCATGAACTTTTGGCAACAATTTTTGTAATATTTGGAAGTCAAAATATTCATGCCAATTACCCCACTGATTTGGACTTCCTTCTGACTCCCAAGACAAATACATAAACCATACTACTTCATCAATTACACGAAACCCAAAATCAAAACCAACCATACTTAATATATTTTGAAAACTTTCAAGTTCTTTTTTAATCTTTTTAGTAAAAGAAGTTGTGCGTTTATCTTCAATACTTATTTGATTCATAGCCTCCAATATTTCTTTGAGACTAAGTTTTTTTTCTTTCTTTAAAGGAATATCCTTTATTGCTCCATAGTTGAATGCATCCTCTGACAGATATTTATTTGCACTAAAAGTATTAAATTCAATAACATTCGCTCGATCGAGAACCTTTGGACTAAACATATATGTAGTTTCATCTACATTAACTGTTCCAATAACATATAAATTGGGAGGGACTTTTGTGGTTTTTGGAATATTCTGTTTCTCTACTATCTCATCACAATCATGGAGATATATAAATTCATCCGACTCCATAGCAGATAGAAAATCAGAAAAATATCTTTCAACATGAGATAAATTCATTTCATCTAATATAATAAAATAGGACTCATTCTCCCCCATTTCATAGCTTAAATTTGCTCTCAGTAATAATTCCAAAACTTTTGTTGGCTGATATTTGTTTGTTATGACATTATGAAAACCTAATAAGTGTCTTTTGTCTGTCCAATTAGCCCCGACTGGAACTAATTCATATTGAGCACCATTTTCATCGAAAATTATTTCGATTTCAATATTTTCACTCCCCTTGTATTTTTTTAATAACTTTTCGTCTTCTTTTCCATAGAACAACTGTTTTGAATTACGGATATGAGCATCAATAGTTTCATTACCAATTTTTACTTTAACCGGATTGTTTTCTTTTCCACTGATTTCTTTTGGTAAAGTCCAACCATGGTGGTTTAATGCAGATTTATTTATAGGAAGAGTGATTTTCTGGCCTTTGCCTCTTTTCTTTCTTTTAGAATCAAGCCACTGGCAATATTTCTGTGCTAATTTTGTTTTTCCTGTTCCGGAGTTACCTGTGAGTATAACAAAAGGTTTAGTTTTTAAAGATAAAATAAACCTTTTTACAATATCTTTTGAGTATAATAATTCTGCATCTTTTAGAAACTCTACAAAAGAATTACTTTCTGATGGTTCGTCTGGTTCAGATTCTACAACTTGATCGAGTTGTTCTTTATATATATCAATTAGCTCTTTTAGGTCCTCTTCAGTTTCTCTTTGATTTAATTTATCAATATCATTTGTTTTGTAGCTTTTATATACAAAGCTATTTCCATATCTTGCTGGTTTTTCTCCAATTTTTTCAACAAAATAATCTTCTATTGTTGGAACCTGTTCATCTAGATGCCATGAAGCGACAGGATCATTTGTTTCACTAACTCCATATGCAAGAATCAATAAATCATACTTTTTGTAATACAAGTATACTGGATATATACCTTTTTGTACTCTTTGATCTCCCAATAAAAATGCGATCCAAGGAACACGCGATGGATGTCCCATACCAAAACTTATTTTAAGCCTAGTATCTCTATATTCGCTTGGATAATCTTTAGTTCCTAAATCCCCCTCTTTTGCCTGCCTTAAAAATTTAATTAGTGTTTTATAGAATTCCATGTCTTCCTCCCTTAATTTTAGAATTTCTTTATATTCATCTTTACTCATTGAAAAATTTGTCCCTGCGATTCCAACTGTCAAATTTTCTAATTTGGGGTTTTTTTCAATTTCATCTATTAATATTGGATTTTCTACCCAATTATTAATTAAATCCACTTTTACTCTATCTCTTGGTGTACTATCAAATGTTGGAGAGTCATATATCTTTTCTTTAGCCGGCACCTCATATGTATTTACATTTGATATAATATCAAGCGTACCGTATATTCCTCTGTTTTCATCACCAACATAAATAATTGCTTTGTCGCCTTTCTTAATATCATTTTTATGCTGATTTACCTGCCAAACACTAACTTTATTATCCCTTAAAGCATCAAAAGCATTCCACATTTTTGGATTTGCTTGAAATACCCAATAATTTATTTTTTCTTCCTTTCTTGCTTTGTAATCGCATGCGAATAAATCATATAATTGTAGAATTGAAAGTTTCTTACTAGTTAATTCTTTCCCGGTATTTTTTATTATTTTCTTTATAGTTTTATCTTTGTTTTTGCTTCCTTTTCCTAAAAATTTAGTATTATCTTGCCAACTCGAAATTATTGAATCACTAATGAAATTAGCATCGTAAATTTTATACTCATCGTTTTCTTTATAAATTTGTATATGAATAGAATTTTCTTTTATTTCAGATTTGTCGTTTAGTATTTTTATATTTCTAAAATTCTCTTCTTTTTCATAAATGCTTCTATCCAATAATACTTCTTCATTAAAATCAGAAATTATATCAATTGGGAAAAAAGCCTTTTTACTTTTACCTGTTGATCTTACTGGAAAAACAATGGTATTGATGTTTAGTTTAAAATATTTAAATGCGGTCAATTTTTTTGTATTTAATGGTAATTTAGAAAATATTTTCTTAAATTCTAAGCGATCTAAACCTCGAACTTTATTCCATTTTTCAGCTTTCCATAATTGAATTTTACCGGCGCCTATAACAAATGCATAATCACCAATATCAATCCCATTAAACCATGTGCTTTCTTTAGGGGCTTCGTAAAAACCTTCTTTTATTTGATTTATCTTATGCTTTCTCGATATTTTACCAATAAATATTTTCATGATAGCCTCTTGTTGGTCTTTTAAATTTTTGCAATAAACTCTGCTATTATCTTAAAATCTTCTATTTCTCTTTTATCAAACACAATCGGTTCAAATTCAGGATTAAGAGGTTTAAGTAAAATTCGTGTATGACGCCAAGTCTCGTCGTTCGGAATTTCTTTTTCGCTTGTATATTTCTTAACTGTGTACTGGCCTCCTGTTTCCGGATCCTCAATATCACTTGATTGTACTAAAACGATTTTGCCAGATCTGGAGCCCCCTCCATATTTTCTAAACATACAGTAATCTCCATCATAAATTAATGGCTCCATAGAATTGCCTTTAACTCGGGTAACAAACATATCCCTTGAAAGAGTTTTTCCTGTATGAATTTTTATCCATCCTGAGGGCTCTGCAGAAACACTCTCTCCAAATGCTCCACAAGCCGCTTCCAATGTATAAAATGGCAGCATATCTATGTATGCTCGACCATTTGGATTATCAAAAAGATCTATTGTTTCTGCAGTTTCAGTTTCTATATTTAACCGGGTTTTAAAATATTTTTCTGCCTCCTTATCAACAAAATAAACATAGCAGCCCATATGCGCCCGGCTCATCAAAACTTTATATATATTTTTAATCAGAGCTTTTAACTCTTCGGGCTTTTCTTTTAAACCCGACTTTCCTGCACTGTCTTTGTATGACTTCCAGTCAGCATAAAATTCCATCTTATCAGGATCAAAACACAAATCATTTCCCACAATTACACCAACATAATCAAACTCCAGCCCCTGCGAAGTATGTATACACCCCGCCTGATGCACTCCTTCTTCATCAATAGCCCAGGTCGAGCCGACCTTCCTAGAATTCCAGGGCATGGAAAAATCATGTTCAAGTATCACAATATCATCTACATCCGCATCAGGATTTCCTTTTTTATGACTGGTCCAGCTCCAGGCATACCCTGCTAAAATACGGGAATTGAAATTCTGCCGGTCTTTTTCAAGTATTGCTTCTCTGAGTTTATTGGGGTCTTCAAAAATTTTAAATTCAAAGTCTTCGGATTCCCAGCCGTCATAATTTGCCGTATCTTTTATGTGCAGAGTGTTATTTAACCAGTTGACATAGCCCTCAGCTCCGGAACAGCGAAACTGTACGGACAGTTCCATCTCCCGCACATTCATACCATATTCTTTTGCCCGTTTTTTAAGTTCCGCTACAGAACCGATATCTTCGGGACGAATAACCTGATCGTCGTCTATAAAGAATATAGCAGTGCGGCCAGCATTTAGAATATCTTTCACCTGGTTTTCCCCCTGATACATAAAAGCTTTCTGATTTTTTAAGCGGTGCGCTTCATCAACAATTATTACATCATACGCATTCTTTTCCATATCAGTAAAACTACTTGAGCCGCTGAATATATTACGCAATCTAGTCTTACTATGATTTTGCGCAAGTTTATCGATTATAACTTCCCTAAAAGCCGCGTTAGGAGCAACGAATAGGGGATTAAGTTTTTCCTTTAAAAGAGCTCCCAATAAATTAACCGATATTACAGATTTACCGGTTCCCGGCCCCCCTTTTATTATTACCGCTGTCGCCTGTTTCGAATTTTTAGCTATGTCTAGAGCCGTTTCATAGGCAAGTTTTTGCTTATCCAGCAGTGTGAACTCGCTGTTTCCCTCAAACATACCGGTAACATAATCAATTAATTTTTTACTTGGCCGAATTTTTCCTTTTTCTATTTCATAGAGTATCTCTTCACCGCTTCCATACCTTACGTGCTTATTAAGAAATTTTTGAAGTTTCTCATAATCGTCCTTAAAATAAATCGGAGTATCTTTTACCAATTTTTCATAAGTTACATATTCTAACGGTTCCGGATGATTTCTCCTGTAATTATGCAGATAAGCGCACGAAAAAGGTTTTAATCTCCCATTATAAATATCCTCATGAAAATCCATTAGAAAAGATTTATACGCATAGGCTTGATATGACGGGTGAGGATCTTCATAATGATAGGGTGTTTTGACAATTCCATCTTTTCGGGTGGCTTCTATTTTTTTATCCCACTGTTTCAACTCAACTATGACAAAATTTTTATTTCCCTGGCCATCTTTGCCGGCTATCATAAAATCAATCCGCTTGGAGGTTGTCGGGATCATGTATTCGAGCTGGACACCGCAGGTCTCGGAAAGGTCGGCTTTACGCACAATTGATTCCATAAACTGCATTGAATTGGTAATTGCCCGTTTCTCGTTGAGTGCAATTCTTCGACCGATTTTACTCAAAAAGGAACTTTCCACTAAATCCGCGATCATATTTGAATCAACATCATTTTGGAATCCTAAGAGATCATTTTTGTAGATTATCATATTTTAAAATTTATCGTATTTGGTGTGCTTACCTTTCGTTTTATTGACAGGATATTTATTCTCATTTTTTGCTAACTTTTTTTCCATAGCTTCCAGTAAATCTATTTCCATATTATCTGCCATTTCAAATAAATAGATTGCTACATCCGCTATTTCATCTTCCACTTTTTCATGATTTTCCTTAATATACTTTTCTATCTCTTCCTTACTCTTCCATTGAAAATGTTCCAGAAGTTCAGAAGCTTCAAGTATTACTGAGATGGCCATATTCTTGGGATCATGAAACTGCATCCAGTCTCGTTCATCTCTGAATTTTTTTATCTTTTTTAAAATATCTTTGTAGGTAATTCTCATGGTTGATTTTTTTGGATGTAATGATATATGAACATTATATCATACTTAGTAAAGCCTTTCTTTGCATATATTTTGGTTCTCTTTTATAAACATCTCATCAGTTTTATTTTAGTATATTTAAGTAGAAATGCAAAAATTACAATTTTATTGAGACCCTTTGTAAAAAAGTCGATCGCATAGTCAATCTAATTATAAACAAGACTATTACACATTACGTATCTCTCTATGATCACGGAAAACCTCATTTTCAATTGCAACCTTAAATTGATAACAGGAATTTTCGTCCAGCTGAACGACTGTCCTAGAAAGATACGAACTAACATAAACTCCATGATTTAAACATCTTTCATAACAATAAATTTATATGGTGCATTTTATTTATATAAATTCCCTTTTATGAAACAGGTTGACAAAAAAAAGAAATTATATTACCATGTGTTTAGGCACATAATGCTTATGTGTTTAAGCACATATGGGGTTCTTATGAAAAAAGATATAAGAAAATATCAAAACTTAATACTTGAGGAATTTTCACGTGAAAATTGTAATTTTGCTCTGGCGGGAGGAACGGCATTAGAATTATTCTATTTAAACCATAGATTTTCAGCCGATTTAGATTTTTTCAGTGTTAAATATGATCGTGGTGACATTGAAAAACTGGTGAATAATTTTGAAAGAAAAACAAAATTGAAAATTGAATTTGACAACCAGTTTAAGACAGAAAACAGGGCCAGGGTTATGTTTTATTTTGCGGAGATTAAGCCCGGGGTATTTTTAAAGCTGGATTTTATTGAAGATGTGTTTTTCAGTGAGCCTTTAATTAAAAAAATAAATAATATTCCCGTATATGATATAGAGCATATATATTACCAGAAAATAATGGCTGTAGCCGGCACATTTTCGTTAAATAACGAAATTGGCAGGCAAATACCCACCGGGAGAAATGCCGAAAAAGATGTATATGATCTGTATTGTTTATCTTTAAATATTAGTCCTCTGCATAAATTTTTAAAAAAAATGCCCGGGCAGCAGCAAAGGGGAATGGTAACATGGTACAGGTCATATTCCAGGCAGGATTTAAAAATCAATATATTGGACTTGGATATATATGACAATAAATTTGATTCATCCAGAATAATCAAGCATTTAGACGATGAAATAAAAGAGTTTATAAGAGGGCAAATACAATGAGCGTTAAAAAATATTTCTGGGATTTTAAGCAAGAAACATTAAATAAAATACCGGATATTTTAAGAAATCCGGACCATCCGAAATATATACCGGTAATGACGACATTATTGTCCCGCTGCGATAATGTCAAAGAGGTTTTTGAGTATGTGAATAAAGAAACCTTTATTCATACCTGGCCTAAAATAAGGAAATACTGGAAAAGAACCGCACGGGCTGCGGATTTTTTGGCCTGGTGGGAAACCATATATGAAGAGAGTGCAAAAAAAGCTCTGAAACCAAGGCCGAGTAAGACCCTGGCAGAAATTGGCAGCCGAATCAGAGCTGCCAGAAATAAATCCGGTTTTACACAGAAAGATTTGGCAAATATGACGGGAATGACACAGGCTGACATATCACGTACAGAACGAGGTTATAATATAAAGCTTATTTCTTTGATAAAAATTTTGAAGGCTCTGAAACTTCAAGAATTCACAATAAAGATTCCCAAAGACAATAGATAGCGGGTTTTTTATGTAGTGAGATTAGTGATTAAAAGGAAAGTGTAAACTATGCGCCCGGAATTTACCGGGTGGCTGGGGAAATATAAAAAACGGAATTTTCAAGTTTAGCCTAAATAATGTTGTGCATAATAATAGAAGGCAAGTTAAAAATATTTAAAAAAAATGTTAAACCAAGAATATAGTTGTAAGGAAGAAAAACTATAGGAAATAATTTTCTTTTTGTCACTTTGAATAGGAATATATAATGAAACTAATTGTAATCATTGGAAAATTTATATGGGTGCATATAATAAGCAGCCCTCCTTCCATGATGTTTATTGTTGGAACATTGGTGGTTCTTATCTCAACATATTTAAAAGAGCGAAAGACGAATTCCCTAATCATTACAAAATCCATTCTAATCGGTGGAATTTTAGTTTTAGTAAGTGTTGTCTGGTCTAGTGTTCAACAGTCACGTATGAGTAATAAATTTGCGGATGCTATGTTAGAAATTAAATCTTTGAATACCGAAATAGCCAATATGTCTAAAGATAATGCAGACTTAAATAAAGAAATTGCCAAATTAAGCAGTTACAACTTAAATATCTTAACTGGTGGAGACTCATTTCCGTTTACTAGTCCAGCTTTTAATGTCGCCACTCCAAAACGAATGGATTTATGGTTAGTTAATAAGGGAAAATATCCTCTTTATGATGTCAGTGTTGTTATAATTGATTTGATGAAATTTAAAGAACTAGTAGCAGAAAAAAAATCAAATAATTATGATAAGCCCATCTATACAAATGAGTTTGAAACAAAAATTGATGTTGGTAATATGAGGCCAGGTGAAATTAAACAAGATTTTTATGCTAAATCAATAGCTGAAGCAGGAGAAGTTTATTATCGGATAGAGATCGTAAGTAGAAATTCTTCTGTGCTGCAAATGCTACATATTAAGTTTACAGGAGACGGGGAAAGAGAGATATTAGAAAAAAGGACTATAGTAAACGGTAAAGAAATAGATAAGAGTGAACTGTTTTAGTAACAGAGCTGGACTTAATAGTTAATAGAACATGCAGAAAGCAATATTACTCGAACAGATAACAGGTATATGAAGGATTTATGACAAAAGATAGTCCAAGAGCAATATATTCTAAATTTGGTAAATATGTTCAGAACGGTAATAAAGAATTTATTGAACAATTTACTATTGAAGACTTAGAAAGGACTTTAGCTATATATGTAAGGGACAAAGACTGGCCTCCGTATAAAGCAATGGAATTAAGGTTGTTCGAATTAAAAGATAAAAAAAATAAGAAGGAAAAATTAAAGGATATGTGTTTGGGGGCCATTATTACCTTATTAATAACAGGCATTTTTACGGGAATATATAAATTGGGCGCTTACTATTTAAATAGCCGATAAAAGCTATAGAAATAAAATGACTTTAAGGAAACTATATTACTCGTAAATAGAGACACTACCATTTTATTTGATGAGCAGAGTTAAAAATCAAGTTCATTTTTATCAATTTCACTAATAGCTTTCTGAAGGCCTTTTATAGAAAGCTGTAAATATACAAGTGTACTTGACATGTGTTTATGCCGGAGTAGTTGGCTGACTTTTTCTATGGGAAGGCCCGCGTCTAATAAGTGAGTAGCTCTGGATCTGCGGAATGTGTGAGTAGTAATCACTGTTTTAATTCCAATTCTATCTGCTTCTTTTTTTATTTGATTATGAATTGTAGTACGGGAAATCTTTTTTGAATGCGTAGTATAGAAAAGATGCTTAGTTGGAGAGAGTTTATTATCAGTGATCCATTGCTGAGTCATTTTAAGAATCGGGGGCGGAACCGGAACTAAAGCCGGAGTATCTGATGTCTTGGATTCCCTTATACAAATCGTTGCATTTTCAAAATTAACATCATTAACCCTGACATTTATCATTTCACTTACCCGGAAAGCGCAAGAATAAAGTAACTGAATCATTAGGTCAGTTTGCCTGGGAAGGTAAGGATCGGAGATCAGCTCTTTATATTCTTCTTTGCTTAACCAGGTCTTAGCCTGTTTATGACCGGAACTTCCTTTTTTGTACATAATTTTTTCCTCCTCTGACTGTAATCAGGAATCCCCGAAGGGGGCTATTTCTTAACAATAAATTCTATCGTTTCAAATCCGAGTGTCTTTTTTAGTGAAAAGCTATGTTTTTCACCGGGAAAAAGACGTAGCTCACCGTAAAGATGAAACGTTTCGTTTTTTCAAAACGTTATCACCCTAAGAAATAAAATAAATAACTAACTACTCGCTGCGCTCGGGCCTTTGGCCCTCACTCCGCGATTATTTCCCCACCCGAAACCCTACCCGGAAAAAGCCAACCCGCAGCCGTTCAGCCATATTACGGCCTCACACTGCTCCAACCCAAATAATCCTACCCCTGCCCTCATCCACATTGCGGATTCGGACAGGCAAACCCGAATATTCCAACCCTCGACCGCCTTTGCCACGTTGCAGGCTTCGGCGACCTTGTTTTTCCCAAAAAATTCTCATTTGTCTCAGGCGGGTGTGAGACAGATGCAGGGAATTTTTATTGTGAATATTATGTTTTTTTGAAAAAGCAGGCGGTAGCCTGCTGTTAATAATTTCTATGCCAAATCTGGAAAAAAACAAAATTATATTTTTCTGAAGAATTAATAAAAAAAGCAATGGTAGCAATTCGGAAAAGTAAAGTAAGAGAAATGTTTTGCAATCAAACTTTTATTATATATAATTGAAATATGGCAACTGCTGAGCAATTAAAATCATTAATACGTTCTCACTTTAGTGAGGATCCAGAACGCTTTTTTACTATAGCACTCCAAGTAGCTGCACATGAAGCACATCAAGGTCATGGAGCTGTTGCACATGATATTCGAAAAATAGTTGATAAAGCAAGGCAGCAAAAAGGATCGGCTGTTGTGCTTAGATTTCCAAAAGATATGCATGGTTTGGTCCGGGTTGAAATGCCAAAAGTATCTTTATCGGAATTAGTATTACCTCAACAGTTACTTTTAAGAATAAAAAGAATAATCCGTGAATATAGACAACAAGACAAATTGAAAATGCATGGATTAATACATCGAAGAAAGATTTTATTAACTGGTCCTCCAGGGACAGGCAAAACAATGACTGCAAGAGTCTTGGCTAAAGAAATTAAACTAAAACTATATACAATTCAAGTAGATAAATTGGTAACAAAATTCATGGGGGAAACCAGTGCAAAGTTAAGGCAAATATTTGAACTTATTCAGCAGGAAAAAGGAATATATCTTTTTGATGAGTTTGATGCAATTGGTGGAGAGCGTTCATTAGATAATGATGTGGGGGAAATGCGTCGGGTGCTAAATGCATATTTACAATTTATTGAGCAGGATACTTCAGATAGTTTAATTATTGCAGCTACAAATAGTCCCAACCTCTTAGATAAAGCGTTGTTTCGTAGATATGATGATGTCTTACATTTTAAACATCCACAAAAAGAAGAGCGAAAATTATTAATCCAAAATGTTTTAGCTTCATTTATTGCTTCTCGGTTTCAATGGAAAAATGTTCTTTCCATAAGCGATAAATTAAGCCATGCGGAAATAGATCAAGCTTGCAGAGATGCAATAAAACAAGCAATATTAGCTGACAAAAAAAAGGTTAATGCAAAATTATTGCATCAAATGCTAGTAGAAAGAAAAGATTCTTATAATTCGAGAAAAGGATAAAAAATTATGGCAGAAAGTAAATATCGCCATATATTTTTATCCGGCCCAACATATAGTCAAGGATTTACTCCAAGATCAGGACGCGGAGCTACAAATTATCCTGTCCCATCAGATAGAAAAAGACATAGTCAAAAATTAAAAAAACAATTAGAAGATGCTTGGAAAACTGCGGAAGAAGCCAGAGCAGTATCTCATTCTAGCCGGACAGGAATATACATTGATTTTTTTAGTGAGCCTGGATTCGATATAAAAATTAAAAGCCTAGAAAATTTAGGTTCAGGTATACGACTTCTGAATGTTAGAAAAGTAAAAAAAGACGAGAAAGAACAAACGATCGCTACGGTTTTTATACCAAATGAAAAAAGAAGTTATTTTCTGAAAAAAATTAATGAATATGCTACAGAAACTACACCAAAGAAAAAGAAGCCTAAACACATGCACCTCATTGATAGCATAAAAGATATTAAATTAGCTATTCTAGAATCTTTTTGGTGTGATGATATTAAAAAGGTGCCAAAAGAAAAAAAGGAGTGGGTAGAGGTATGGTTAAGTAGTGAAGAAGAAAATATTGTAAGTGAATTTAATCAATTTTTATCAGAGAATGAAATAAGGAAGGCTGAAGGTAAAATAAAATTTCCGGAACGAACAGTTGAACTAATTAAGGCAAATAAAGAGGATCTAGATAAGATTATTGAACAGTCAGATGATATTGCAGAATTAAGAAGTGCAAAAAAATTGGCTACATATTACACTGAGCTGAGAAATGAAGAGCAAATAGAAGAGGTTAAGAAAATTCTTGAACGAACTAAATATGACAAAAATTCTAATGTTTGTGTATGTATATTAGATCATGGAGTAAATAATGGACATTTATTAATTCAACCTGTTTTAGATAAAGACGATATGTTGTCGGTGGTACAGGACTGGGGTATGAATGATGATCATGGGCATGGTACTTGCATGGCAGGCATCGCGACATATGGAGATTTAGTTGAAGTTCTAAATTCTTCGAATAATATTAACATCAGGCATTGTTTGGAATCGAGTAAGATTCTTCCACCTGATGATAAACCAAATGAGGCACCATTTTGGGGGTATATGACAGCTCAGGGAGTAAGTATCGCTGAAATTAACAAGCCAGAAAGAAAAAGAATTATATGTATGGCTGTTACCGCTATGGATTTTCGAGATAGAGGGCTTCCTTCATCGTGGTCGGGCATGATTGATAATATTACTTCAGGAGCTGAAGATGATAAAAGAAGAATATTTATTATAAGTGCAGGTAATGTTTATGGGTCCGAATATTGGGCGAATTATCCAAAGGATAATTTGACTAATGAAATACATGATCCGGGTCAATCATGGAATGCATTGACCGTAGGGGCATATACAGAAAAGAGTTTAATAAAACATCCAGACTATAAGGATTGGGAGCCAGTTGCAGAAACAGGAGATTTGTCTCCTTATAGTACCACTTCATGTAGTTGGGGTAAAAAGTGGCCGATTAAACCTGAAGTTGTATTTGAAGGGGGAAATGTTGCGAGAGCTTCAAATGGTTCTTTATTAGATATTGACGATTTACAATTGCTATCTACCTCTTCAGAACCCCATAAAAGGCAATTTGAGCAATTTGGGATGACAAGTGCGGCAGCAGCTCAGGCATCTAGGATGGCAGCACAAATACAGACGAACTATTCAGAAGCATGGCCAGAAACCATTAGGGCATTGATAATTCATAGTGCTTCATGGACAGATAAAATGAAATCACGAATGCCAGATAATTTAAAAAGTTCACATGAACGATTAGATAATTACGTTCAATAAAATTCAGCGCTTCCCGTGTCGTTTGCGATAAAGGCCCTTTAAATATTTTCTCTTCAAATTTATCGCCGCCCGGACCCTCCGGAAACCATACAACATCTATCTGTGTGGCAGGGAAGAAATCTTCCGGTTTTCATTGAAAAAAAGCAACCCGACATTTTTAGGAAACAAGGATTCTTTAGGCCCCCCGGCTATTCTCATCCGTCTTGCAAGTTTTTCAACTGGAAGTCTTCTTACTTCTTCGGCAAGGTCACTTCCCACTTCCCGTAAATGCCTTTCTATTAAATCTTTTGAAAGGTCTGATAGAGCAGCATTCTGATTGTAACGGTCATCATATGGCACAGTTGCCGCAAGACTGATAAGTTCACGTTCGTCAGATCCGCGGGCCCGTACGGTGCTTGACTGCTTTCGGATATAATAAGCCATTTCCGTTTTTTCTTTACCGAGACTTATTCTCGCCTTGTAAGGCCGTGTTTCACCACCCGGAACCCAAACAACTAATATATCCCGGCCATCTACCTGGCAGGGAGCTGTTACCGGATGATAATTAGGATGAATTGAAGAATTACCCAGATTTAGTATCTCTTTCTGAATTCTGTCAATTCTTTCCGGTGAAATACCACTTGGCGGAAGAACTGGCCTTCCGTTCTTTTCCTCAATTCCGATAATAATGTAGCCGCCACCTAGATTATGACAATCATTGGCAAAAGCGCAGATTGTATAAAGAGCATCCTTGGGATTCCATCCTTTCTTATACTCCAGCCGTTCCCATTCAACGGAGCGGCCGCTCAATAAGTCATCAATTGAAATTGGTAGTTGCAATCCACTCATAAAATACTTTTTTTCTATCTAATTAAACTCTAAATTTTGTAGTGCTCCCCAAAAGTCAAGACACATTTAAGCCACATTTTTGAGAGTATTCTTCCTTTCCAGCTTCTCTTCAAATTCATTCGGACTCAGATAATCCAGCGCCGAATGAAGGTGATCCGCGTTATAATCTCTCACTCCCTTAAATATACCTTCAATTACTTCGCTAAATGTTTTCCACTCGTTTAGCCAGATGCATTCCTCTTTCAACGTTCCGATTACCCGTTCCGTATCGGCATTTCCTTTCGGATTATCATATGAGGTGAATGCCTGATTGATTCCTAATGTGGCACATTCCTGCATAAATGCAATACTCGTAGGCTGTGACCCGTTGTCAGACATCAGGTTTATCTTATACTTACGGCTGACTTCCGGACAGGCGGTATTAACCGCCATCTCCATAGCCTTTTTCCATTCTTTACTTTTGCAGCCGGTAGATACGTTAAACCCGATAATTTTCTTTGTATACCAGTCTATTACAACCACCAGATAAACCCAGCCTACATTCCGCACCAGGAATTTCGTCATATCTATTCCCCACCATTGATTCTTCTCATTAGGCCGGGGTTTCCGGCGGTCGGATTTTCTTTTTGCCTTGTATCTTTTTACGTTACAGAGCAATCCGTTCTCTTTCATAAGCCGATAGACTTTTTTCCTGTTCATGGGCCGGCCTTCCCGGAATTTAAGCCAGGCCCACATCCGCCGGTAACCAAAGTACGGCTTTTGTAACTTTATCTATTTCATCAATTTTATCAGCTTTTTTTCCTGCCTGTTTTTGCCTGTATTTCTTCTTTTATTATTTTTTGAAGCATTTTTACGGTAATAACTGCTCCGGGAAAACCCTAACGCCTCGCATATCGTACTGACAGGATAGCCCTTTTGCCGCAGTTCATTTACAGTTTCAATTACCGGCCCAGCATCTCCTCGTTTTTTTTTAGGATTTCCACCTTCATTGTGGCTCTGCCCAGAGCCCGTTCCAACTCGTTAATTTTTGCTTTAAGCCTCGCATCACCGTTTTTCCCTGTAGTATCAAGAGAGTTTTTGCCTCCCTCAATAAACTTGTCGCGCCATTTGTAATACTGCGACTGACTGATGCCGTTTCTGCGGCATATGTCCGTTACAGTACTTCTGCCCTGTAAACCTTCAAGGACTATTGCCAGCTTTTCTTCCAGACTCCTTCCTTTTTTAACCATGTCCTGATCCTCCTTCAGGTTGCTTCTGTAAGAAGAATACCCGGTTTTACGGTTTTTTGCAAAGGGGTAGCAATGCCGGCTTTATTTCTTTTAGCCTTATATCGCAATTTTGAAATCCTTTTTTTTCAAAAACCCTCCACTTTCAAAGTGTCTCACCTTTATGGGGGTCATTATATATGCTTGTATTCCTTTCCCATAACATTCCGGTCTCCTTTCACTTCTCATTATACCAGAATGTTGCACTTTGTTATGGAACTCGGGTTGTTATTTATTCTATGGGGTTGAATTTTTTTAAAATAAAAGCAGGGATCAAAACAAGAAACCCCGCCCCTATGCAGCTTATGGCTTGATTAAAAGAGAGCGGCTGTGTTCCAAATAAATTATTCAGAGGCGCCCACTGCGTAAAAACATACTGAAGAACAAAAAGACATATTATACCTAATGCCGGAACATAGGCTATTTTCACAGTTCTCTCACGCAGGTATTCGAAAACAGAGGGGATAAACCTGCTGATGCTCAGCAGGTAGAAAGTTTCAGCCGCAACAAGGGTATTGACAGCAATGGTTCTGGCAAGAACCACATCCCCGGTAGTCTGATAAATATACTTGAACATTCCGAAAGTAGCTGCCACATTAAATAATGATATAACCGCCACCCTAACAAGAAGCGATTTCTTCAGCAACTTCTCGCCGGAATCTCTCGGCGGCTTATTCATTATTCCCTTCTGCCCGGGCTCGAAAGAAAGAGAGAGCATTAAGGCAACCGAGCTTATCATATTCACCCATAGAATCTGTACGGGAAGAATAGGGATTACAGCCGCAAATGCCAGACCTGCCAGTATTGTAAGCAGCTCTCCCCCGTTCACCGGCAGTATAAACCCTATTGTCTTAAGAATATTGGAGTATACAGTCCGCCCTTCTTCCACAGCAGCCTCGATCGAAGCAAAATTGTCGTCTGTTAAAACCATATCCGCCGCCTCTTTAGCCACCTCTGTTCCCATAATCCCCATTGCAACCCCTATATCGGCCTGCTGCAGAGCCGGAGCATCATTAACGCCATCGCCCGTCACGGCCACAATCTCACCATGAAACTGAAGGGCCCTTACAAGCCCCAGTTTATGTTCGGGAGCGACCCGGGCAAAGACATTACTCTCTCCGGCGGCGATGCGCAGTTCCTCCTGCGTCATACCCGACAGCTGTCTTCCGGTGAAAACCTTCTCTTTTCTATCGGCAATACCCATTTTCTGAGCGATAACCTGCGCGGTCTTCTCATGATCACCGGTTATCATTTTCACTTTTATTCCGGCTTTTCGGACCATCTTAACAGCATTTACCGCTTCGGGTCTGGGAGGATCTATCATCCCCTGAAGACCGATAAAGTTCATGCCGCTTTCAATGTCGGCGTCATTAATGCTTTCTTTTTCCGGAGTTATCTTTTTCTTTGCGAAAGCAAGAACCCTGAGACCGCCGGAGGCCATCTTTGAAACTTCTTCTTTAATCTTAGCTGCTTCTTTCTCTTCAACCGAATCCTTACAACTTTCTAAAACAGCTTCAAGTGATCCTTTCATATACACCGTCAAGCTGGATTCTTCAGAAACACTTCTGTGCAGAGTTGCCATATACTGCTTTTTGGATTCGAAGGGTATCGTATCCAGTCTCGGGTTTTCTTCTTCAGCCTTATCTCTTTCAATCCCCGCATTCATCGAAGATATCAGCAGAGCTCCCTCGGTCGGATCTCCCACTGTTTCATATTTCCCGTCTTTTTCTTCCAGGTGAGAATCATTGCATAAAAGTCCGGCCTTAAGACATTCATATAATCCGCTGCCTTCTTCAACTTTACTTTCCACACCGTCCTGTATTATTTTTCCCTCTTTTGTAAAATCTCCGCTAACTCCAGAAGCATTTTCTCGGGCATAAATTTGCTCAACAGTCATTTTATTCTGAGTGAGCGTACCTGTCTTATCCGAGCAGATGACCGTTGTGCTTCCCAGCGTCTCCACTGCCGAAAGCTTTCTTATTATAGAATGCCTCTTAGCCATCCTGCCCACACCTATGGCCAGGGTTACCGTAACCACGGCCGGAAGCCCTTCCGGTATAGCGCTTACCGCCAGGGCCACAGCCGACTGAAAACCCTCAATCCAGTGCATCCGCTTAAGGAGGGCCAGCGCAAAGGTCATTGCAGCCAGAGCCATAACTATGTACAAAAGAGACTTACTGAATTCATGAATCTTTCTGGTTAAAGGAGTCTGAAGTCCTTCGCTCTCCTGCATCATGCGTGATATACGCCCTGTTTCGGTATCCATTCCTGTAGCCGTAACTATGCCTCTTGCACTTCCTGCTGTAACCAGGGTTCCGGCAAAACCCATGCATATCTGATCACCCACAACCGCATTTTCATCCACTTCGCCGGTACTCTTTTCGACCGGTACAGACTCTCCGGTCAGAGCCGATTCATTTACCTGCAGATTCTTTACCTTAATAAGACGCATATCCGCAGGTATCTTATCTCCCGACGAAAGAACAACAAGATCTCCGGGAACAATCTGTCCGGACGCTATTTTCACTTTTTTACCGTCCCTTACAGCCATAGCCTGCGAGACCATAGTTTTAGCCAGGGCGGATATCGCCTTCTCCGCCTTTGACTCTTGTATAAAACTTATAAAAGCGTTAAGGACAGCCACCGCAAATATAACCGCGGCATCCAGGTTCTTACCCACAAGGAAAGAAACAGCCGAAGCAATCACCAGGATATAAATCAGTGGCTGCTTAAAGTTGTCCATAAAAAGAGCGAAAGAACTCTTTCTTTTCTTTCCGGCAATTTCGTTGGGCCCGTATTGATTTATTCTTTCGGCTGCTTCTTCAGCGGAGAGCCCCTGCCCCGAATCCGTTTCAAAGTGCCTCTCCACTTCTTCTACACCTTTATGGTACCACGAATATCTCTCTCTCTTTTCTTTTTCTTTTGACATTTTTTCTCCTATTAGTCTCTTTATCAGTTTGTTTTAAAAGCTTTTTAATATGTTTTTAGCAAGAAGTCTTGCGCACTTTGTTTGCTGATATTGTTTAAGTGCTTTATATTTTATCCTATACATTTTTAAAAGTAAATACAGGAGATGCTTGCCTGCAATTCATCCGCCGGCAAACAAAAGTTTGCAGGCTTCTTGCCAATTTAAGTTAAAGGTCTCTCATTTAAAAATAGAGACCGGCTGGTGGGTGGCTTCCATGACCGTACGCCAGAGCCTTCCCCTTGTGTTTACTTTTT
>PWEK01000055.1 GCA_003553445.1 Elusimicrobiota bacterium | reverse complement strand
TTTTCCAGGGCTTTAAATGCAGCTTTCTTAACCTGGTATTCCCTGTCCGAAACCAGTGCTTTTATTATCTTCAGCGCATCATCCGTATCTACTTCGAGAGCAAGGTCGCTTCCCCACATCCTCACCCAGGGATTTGAATTTGAAATCATATTCTTAAGGAGGCTGATTGAAGAGCCGTAATCGGTTTTCTTTAAATCCCTGAATTCCCGGAAAATCTTTTTTCTTTCCAGGTCTCCTTTTTTGGTCTCAGACATCTCCGGTTCAGGCACAAGGCGGGGATCCGGTTTTTTTTCCGCCCTAAAAGACTCTGACAGAAGTTTTTCATATTCTTTTTTAAGTTTTTCCTCCCTGGCGAGATAATAGGCCTCCTTTTCATTAACCTGAGATTTTTCCTCCATCTCGGCGGCGAAATCCTCCTTTCTTCTTCTTTTATACTCCCTTTCCATAAGACGCATTTTTTCCCTGGAACTTTCTACTACCGCCTCAAGGCTTCTTCTGCTGGTATCGTTAAGTTTTTTAAACCAGAGAGCCGTTATAATTATAAATAAAACCCCAAAGACACCGCTGACACTCAATACATAAACAGGAACATTGTTATTATTATTACTTTCTGATTCAAGAAGAATCGGCCGGAGAAGCTCCATCTCCCTCACCGTAATCTTTTCCGGCGGCTCCTTTACAATCTCGACCCTTTCAATTCTTTTTTCCTCCTTTTCTTTTTTCATTCCTTCGAAAACATCACCATATTCAGATGATTCTTCTTTAATTTCTGTTTCCTCCGGATGGAGCCGCTCATGAAGCATCTTATATACTCCAGCGATGTTGGTGTCTTCGGGCTTTAAATCCTTTGCGGTTTGGATAAGTTCAAAAGCTTCTTCTTCTCTTCCCTGCTCATAATGCCTGCCCGCTTCAAGAACAAGAACCTCAGCATATAGATTAACAATACTGCTTCGGCTGGGCTCCTGCTCATAAGCCCTTTCCAGTTCAGAAAGCGCATCGCTTATTTCTCCGTCAAGATAAAAATTCAAGCCCCTTATATAGTATTCCGAGGTAAATCCGCGGCCTGTAAAAACAAAGGCCGCGCCAACTACAATAAGAATTAAATACCTAATTACCCTCATATAACTCCCTAAGCCGCTCAACTCTTCTCAGAAGCGATTGTGCGAGCGAATCCCCCGGCCGGATTTCAAGCGCCCGCCGGATAAGCTTCTTTGCATTATCAAATTTCTCCTCATGAACACTTATGCGCGCCTCGGAAAGAAGCCCGATCACCCTGGCCTCTTGATACTGAGGATGCCCATCATCTGCCCTTCGCGCTTCACGGGCGGCCTTCTGGTACTCACCGCTTTCATATGCCGACATCATGCTGTTAAATGAAAACTGCCGCTGTAGATCATCCTGGATAATGCCGAGGAGAATATTTGCGTCCCTGTTCTCTGAATCTTTTCTCAAAAGCCTGCCGAGTGTTTCTTCGGCATCATCGTAATAACCCCTACCGATATCTTTGGCTGCCTGAATAAGCTCTTCAAGCTCCCTGTTTTTTTCCTGAACCTCGGCAAGTTCATCCTCTACTTTGCCATATGTCTGCTGAAGCTCTCCAAGGAAAGCTGTTCTCTTCTCTTCTTTCCACTCCCGGAAAATTTCCTCCCTGCGTTCTAAAAGCTGTTCTCTTCTCTCTATCTCTTTTTCCCTGGCGCTGGGCAGGTAGCCGAACTTTACAGATACTCCGGCGCTGTGGAAAAGACCGGCTTCTGAATACCTGAGCGCATAGGAATAACTGAACTTTTCTATATCCAGACCCACCCCGGCTGTAATATGCTTATAATTAATTCCGCAGCGCAGGCGCAGAGCCTCAAAGACCTCATACTCCATTCCTAAATGCCATCTACTAAAGGGCTCACCGCCAATATCAAGAATTTCAATATCAGCAACCCCTAATAAACTATAATCCGGAACCCTTACTGAAACCCCTCCCCTTAAATTGAAAGGATGCCTTTCGGTTTTCGCATGAAGCTTTATGGCGGGAGGTAAAACATTCTGCAGGCGCATTCCCAGAGATACCATATCCGACGGTTTATAACTCAAACCCGCATCCACTCCAAAGCCGGTGTCCCCGTAATCATCTATGTGACGGTTAAAAAACTTAAGATTAACCCCTGCTGCGGTATTTTTCCCCAGGTTTCTGCTGATGTTCATCATAAATGCCGTCTTGCTGTCCCGGAATTTCCCCTCATATCCGCCATAAATATTTCTCTTATCTGCCTCGCCGGATACAAGGCTTAATATTCCCGCCCCTGCCGACACCCCCAAAATAAGGGGGTACGAATAAAAAACAGATGCATACCTTCCGTCAAGCGGCAGGGGTGTATAAAACGCAGAAATACTCTGGTGTCCCATAAAAGAAGATAAGGCCGGGTTGTAATACATCCCGGCCGCCTCGCCTTTAACAGAGACATAAGAGTCGCCGAGAGCAAGCGCCCTGGGAGAAGCAGTAAAAGAAGAAAAGGCCTCACCCGGCAAACCGCCGTGGCCGGGAGAAGAATAAAACGAATAAACCGTAGAAGAAAGAAAAAAAAGCAGAAATATAATTTCAGTCAGCTTTTTCAAGGTTTCTTTTAATTTCCTCCTGTAGTACCTCAATGGTAAAGGGCTTCTCAAGAAACCCCGCCACCTCATTTTCCCCTACACAGGAAAAATGTTTCTGCATATCGGGTTTTGCAGTTATTATCACAACCGGTATTTGACATAAGCCGGGCTCTCTTTTCAGCCGCCTGTTAAGCTCAACTCCATTCATTTCAGGCATCATAACATCTGCAATTATTAAATCCGGCATCTCTTTTTGAATAAGTTCAAGCGCTTCCCTGCCGTTTAAGGCGCTGTATATTTCATAACCTTCCAGGCCCTCCCGGAGAATCTCCACTATTACTTCATCATCTTCAGCTATAACTATTTTTTTCTTTTTCATCTTACAACTCCTATTAAAAAATCCCTGATTTTCCTTCTATTCCCTTTAAGAACCCCGTAATACATTCCGGATGAGACCTCCCTCCCGGAGGCATTAAGGCCATCCCATTTTAAAAACACGGCAGAGCTGCCATTTTGCGGCTTAATCCTTTTATTTACTGATTTTACCATCTCGCCCGTCTGTGTATATATATCCAGAGAAACATTCGTTTCCCTGTCCGCAGCAAATCTTACGGTTACCTCTCCATGCTCCTCCGGCAGAAAAGGATTCGGATAGACAATAACCTCTGAGATACTTTCACTCATCGGCTTCAAAGGCTTCAGCGAATATATTCCCGGGCGGGTTATATTGACTGAAACAGTGCCCTCTTCATTCTCAGAATCATTTTCCAGCGCTTCCCATAAATCTGAATCCGGGGAGTAGTTAAAAACAGAGAGGTACCTCTCATCAACATTCATGCCTTCGACAAACCCGCCCGTATCCGAATTATAATCAAAATCAAGCCTAAGAGGGCCGTCGAAACCCGTAATCTCATTTTTAGAACTGTCATAAGCCGCGATTTCAACCTCGGACATTTTACTTTCGCAGGTCAGAGGGTCGGCAATCGAGGACCTGTCCGCGCCGGAGGTATCTTCCCCGGGCTCCTGTAAAAGAACAATTCCCGGCTCCTCCAAAGTATTTTCACCAATTTTTGCGGTAAGTGCGTCATTGTACCTGAATGAGGTTTCCTGCCCGGGTTCCGCCAGCCTGGCAAAACTGAATTCTGTTTTACCTTTTAAAGGATGCTTAACGCTGTCCACAAAGCCGTCGGAAAAAGTTAAGGTATATACCCTTGACGGTTTGAAATTCCACCCGCTATAGGGCCTTATTGAAACAATATGCTCCTTCTCATCATAGGATACAACCCGCCGCACACTCTCAGAATAATTGTCGCGCAGATAGATATGGTTTGACAGTATAATATCAGAAGAAGGGTCTTTATTTAAACGGACCTTTACTGTTTCTGTCCCTGTCATTACCATCCAGTCGCCGTCTTCAGGCCACACCTCAAGGATTCTGGGGGGAGTGAGGTTTACCGCAAACTGCCTGACCTCACTATTCCTTATGACCAGGTTTTCATCATAAGCGTCAACCCTCCAATAATATATTGTCTCATCCTCAAGCTTAAGTTTTTTCTCTACTTTACTTAAATTCTCATAGGCTTCATGAGGAGTGAAGTCTTCATTTTCAGATATTAAAAAAGTGTACTTTACTTCTCCCCCGTCGGGATCTTCAGAAGGCTCCCATCTGAAAGCCGTATCCTTTGAATAAATAAACTCACCGTCCGAAGGCGAAACAAGTTCAAACGGCTCAGGAGGAAGGGTCTTGTTTCTTATCTCAAAAAGTCCGGAAGTATCACTCCCGGTTAACCCCCCGCAGTCAACAGCTTTTACCTTTACCACCACTTCAGACGAATCGGGATAGTTTCCCGTTCCCCATTTGTAAGAGGCTTCGCCTTCCGGAAGATACCTTTCCTGATATGAAAAATTTTCTCCACCGTCGGTTGATATAAGCACCTGAAAATATACGGTGTCAGTTCTGTTGGGGTCATGCCAGTCCCAATGAATGTAGTTTATTCCCTGCCAGAGAACCCCTTCAGAAGGGGATATTAATTCAACCTCCGGTGGCTCATTATAATTTGTAATATTTAGGGTTCCCGTAGAGACAGTGCCTTTAAGCCCTCGCTGGTCCCGCGCTATCAGCTTTAGCGAATATTCGGGAGCGTTCCTCACATGGCGGGTATCCCATTTATACTCCGAACCCCCAACCCCTGTCGCAGCGATTATATCAT
>PWEK01000140.1 GCA_003553445.1 Elusimicrobiota bacterium | reverse complement strand
TTTTCTGTTTTTTTATCTCTTCCTTAAATCTGAATAACTCCTGCTCTTCATGATCTTGAGTTAATGTGTTGTGATAATCTTCGGAAGTTTCTCCCGGGTGGGTTTCAAGGTACTCGTATTCATTTAATTCATGGCGGGCAAGTATGCTCAAGAAGTTCTCTACATCAGGAGGCCCGCGTTTTTCCAGTGTATGGAAAATAGACTCATGCACAATCAAATCCATTTCCCCGGATTCCCTGTCCACTTCTATGGTAGCCAGACCGTATGTTTTATCGTCATGAAAGACCGTATTAATATCCTCACCGCTTACTTTAACATTCAGTTTCCTTGCAGATTTTAACCCCTCGCTTCTTAACCTGCCGCTTTGCAAACCCTCATCCAAACTGCTCTGTAATTCAGCTTTTAACCTCTCCACTTTTTCCTGCAGTTCTTTTTCATGTATAGCATCAGTACTTAATATATTTTCTTCTTGAGCTCCCTTTAGGAGAACTGCCAGCAAGTTGCCCTTGGCATTTCTAAGCGCATTCACTAATCTTTCAGAAGGTTTAAATAAAGTATTGTTTTCTATTATTCTGGACACTAATTTCTGTACTCCTTCACCAAAAGCCGGATCTCCCACTGCTTCATCTCCTACGAAATGAACATTATTTACTACACCTTGATTACCAGCGGTTATATCTACCGTAAAAAGGGTGTTTCTCGTAAAGATTCTTATAGTATTATTTTCCTCTTCATAATTGAAATTTAATTTAAATGGAGATCTCTCAAGAATCCGTTTTACCAAACTCAGTTGAAAATTTTCCTCTGTCAAAGCCTGTCTTAACTTTCTAATCATTTCTCTTGCGCCAGAATCTACCTGTTTCTTTCCTTCGAGGCCATGTATCGTATAAACCAGTTTCTTATGAGTTTTAACACGCCTTGTTATTTCATTTGTTAAATCCTGTACACCTTGGTATTCACTTACAATATTGCTGATTTTAGCCTTCGGAGTTTCTTTGTATCTGTGTAATACTTCTACAATATTATCAAGAATTTCATTTTGCTGACTTTCTTGATATAAGTCATTCAATACTTCAAATACTGCCTCATTGATTATTAAAATATTCCTGGTTCTGACTCTTCCCTCATCGCTAATATCCAAAAGATCGCCCCACTGTTTTTCTCCCAGTCTTTGGGCATTCAAAGCCTTCCGGGAAACTTTTACATCCAACACCCTTTCTTTACTTTTTAAATGATTTACAAAACCCGAATATCCTTTTTCTTCTATCTCTTCAGTTGACAACTCCGGTGTTCTTTCTAAAGGAGCAGGTTTTTTCGGCTTAAGATTAAGCCTTTCCTGTAGTTTTTGGGAAATTGATGGAGACCAGAATATACCCAACGCAAGTAACAAAGCAATACCTCCTACCATAAACAGGCTGCGCCTTTGTTCCGACTGATATCCATCTATTCTTCCCTTTAAATCTTCCGCCTTCTCAGTAAGCTGAGTTTTCTGACCCCTAAGTTCCTCCAGTCTCTCGCGGGAAGCTTCTACTCCCCTTCTTAGCTGCTCTGTGTCCTGCGGCAGCTCCCTGAGTTCTTCTAATCTCTGTTCTTCTTGACGTAAAAAGTTTTCTTCTTTATTAATCCGGTCTTCATATTCATTTGTTTTTTCATACACTGGTTCACCTATACTATACATAGGAAAATTGATATCATGACCGAACACCTCAATGGAGTCACCCCACTCATACTCAAATCCAGTTATCCTGCCATTTTCCGCCAGCTGTTCAATTATGTATCTTAAGTTATTTCTTTGGGGGTGTTCATTTTCAAGCCTTAAGTACCAGTGATAAATATTTTGCAGAAGCTTTTCATGCTTAGGATTTTCCTGATCAAGTAATTCATTGAAAAATCTTTCATAAGCCAGTTTAACAAGATAATTTACCCAGGTTGAATCCTGCACCCTCTGCACCTGAAGTTCCAACTCAAAAAAAGTGCGGACGGCTATATCTTTTCCTAAGAACTCAACCCCCGTATCCAGACTCCCCATCCTGTACATATCCAGCGCCATATCAAATGCCATTCCGCTATCAATCTCCGGCTGAAAACCAAGTACCCTTTCAAGAATATCTTCGGCAGATCCCATGTTTATAACTATTTCCTCCATCGCTTCAATAGGGATATCTTTCAAGGTCATCCATAACGCCCAGTTAATCTCAAAAGAAGAAGCTGTTACTTCATCTTCCTTTTTAACCTCTGCAAGTTTTCCTGAAATAGCTTCATTTTCATTTATACTCAACAAATTATTAAGTAAAAGAGAACTGAATTTTTTAAAATTATCGAAATTTTCTTTAAAATAGCTTCTTATCTCTTTAATCCTGTCCTCATCAATATCCTCCACATTCTCATCTGAAAAAGCGATTTTCTCAATCTGCATAAGGGTAAAAGCGTAATTTTCATGCCTGCTCTGCCAATCCTGCAATTCAAAATATGCATCTTCTTTATCAGAAAACCTGTCTCTAACAAAATAATTCATCTGCGCTCTAATTTGAGATAAGCGGTTAATCTCAACTTCTTCTCCCTCTGAAACCTCTTGATATGTACTTTCTTCTTCGGGTATTTCTGCCAATTCATCTCTGTGCTTCTCATTAAATTCTCTCAGTCTTTCCATAGCGTCTTTATACCATACGGTATTTCCAATTAACGCGATACAAGCTCCTCTATTATTTGCCATATATGTTGCAGCCTGATCAAAAAAGACGGCAACTTGAGACTCAGGAACAGAATATAGCGGACGGGTAAGAAAGTTTGAGCTCACAAGTCTTACGAAATTTCTCTTAGCCTCTAAATCACCGCTACTTAGCAGAATCGCAGCGCCCGCTGGTGAAACATCACCCAGAAGTTCCTCCTCCTCCATTCCCAACCCATACTCTTTAAAAATCCCATCTTTATTTAATGTAGGAAAGGGGGCAACCACCTCAAATCCTCTTTCTTCAGCTTCTACTTTAGTCAGTTCGAGATAATTCTGTAAATCTCTCCATAAAGTATCAGGAGCAATATTTTTCAAATCTATAAATAACACTCCCATTCTTTCCAGCGCACTCTGAGTGTATGCCTCTGCTATTTTTCTTCCATATTCTTCATCTCCTGTGAAATACATATTATCCCATGCTTCTTCATCAAGCTTACCCATACTGACAAGTGAAAGAATAATAGGCATCACCTCACTGTTAGCATTGCCATAAGAAAAGTCAAATCTTCCAATTTCTCTTTCCCCGGTTTCTGGATTCTCGTAAAATCCGCCGCCCATCCGACCGTCATCTCTCATAAAAACATTATAATCTTGACCGGCAATTAATTTTTCAGCCTCTTCAGATACCGGAAGGCCTTCATATTTATCTCTTACCATACTAAGAGCCATGGTAAGCCACCCCGAATCAAGCGATGAGTACCTTATTGTACCATCTTCTTCTCTTTCTACAGTTACTTCTTCTCCATCAATATTTAAAAATTCAGGGAATATATTGCCTTCCTTTGATCTTATATGTTCAACCGAACTGAGAACTTCTATGATTTCAACAATGTGAGAGACAGCTTCATCACTTTGAATAACTCCCTGTTCAGCAGCCACAATGGTAGATATAATATCAAGCGCTATGTTTGTTGATTTTGTAAAGGTCATTTCGCCTTCGCCGTATATATCTCCCGGCAGCGGGGTGTCCTGAGCTCTCATATGCCTCAGGGCATCATACATATAACCTATTTCCTCTTGCGAAAGATGATCTCCTTCGCGAGGTGTTCTCTCTACATCTTCTTCTCTGTATTCGCCTAAAACATCTCTTAAACCGGAATGTCCCGTACTTGCCCCCTTGACATGAGAAAGAATCTCAAAAAACCTCTGTATTTCTGACAGAGAAACGTCCCGGTCGTATGCGAGTCTAAGGTAATATCGCGCTATATTAGCTATTATCTCTTTGTCCTGTATATCAATTTCCGTAATAAAACCCGCATCTCTTACACCATAAACATCTCTTACCATACCCCTTTCCTTATTACTAACGCTTCTTTCATAGTTGCGGATTATATCTATTTCCCTGTCTGAAATTGCCGAAAAAACCCGGTCATAAAGATCGTCGTTAATTACCCTTAAATAATTCTCTTCCAAATCAGCAACTGTTTCAATGCTATCTTCGTCAATTTTGAAAGCTGTCCACCATTCAGCAACTCCTTCTTTCTTTAAATTAAGGTTGGTATAATTTTTGCCCATTTCACGAATAGCTCTTCTTGTCTCAAGACAATCTTTTATCTTTCCATGTGTAGCTTCAACTCCTTCTTCCTCACTGTAGAGTCCATATTCCTTTAAAATACTGAAAGCTATCTGTAGAGCATTATATTTTATTATATCCCGGCCATTTTCCAATACATCAACATATATCCCCACATCTTCCATTTCCTTTGCTACTGCCTCCATTACTTCGTGGGAAATTTCAACATCCCAATATTTGTTTACTTCTTCAATGTTATGCATTCTTTCCACTTCCCAGTGATCGTCCACGTCCAGAGCCAGTGCTTCAACTACCATATTCTCCAAATTTCCCACTTTAAAAACAGGGCAATTAAGATATTCTTCTGTATACTTTTCCCAAAAGGCATTAAATATCTCCGGAATTCTCTTTATCTGTTCAGAATCAAGTTCCACATTAAATCTCTGCTCAAACTCTCTTTTTATCCCCGCAACAGTCCATAATGCATCATAATAGTTGACTTTGTCTTTTTGTATTTCCACAGCTCTGTCCAAAAGGCGTCTCTTCTCTTTCACTTCATCTGTTTGCTCTCCTCTTATATCACTCGACCAGCCCCGCTTTCTCGCTTCGGCCTGAAAAGCGTTTTGATTTATAAATTCCTCCGGAAGCTCCAATTTTTCCTTCATCCAGACTTCCACTGTGCTAAGTTTACTCCTTACAGCATCAAATTCCAGATACTCTCTTACATTTTCCCATCCGTACCTTTCCTTATTATTGAAGTACTCCAGTAAAAAGGCGCCGCCTACTTCAAACCACGGAATATTAGGATATTTCGTTTCCATAATCCCATAAAGTGTGTCAAGCTCTGAGGAAATTTCTTCTAAACTTACTTCTATATTGTTAAAACGGGCATCAAGGTATAGCCGGGCGAGAAAATCAAAAGCGAGATTATCCATTACTTCATCACGCGTCTGCGCCATAAGCATCTCTATTTCCTGTCTGCCAAAACCGCGTTCTTCATAATATCTTTTTACAATCCTTTTCCTTAATTCAGGATCAATCTGTCGCCCCTCACTCATCCATTCATTCGTTTTATTAAAAACATCTTCAAAATGCCTGAACAAATCACCAACATTATCTAACCCCTGAGTCATTTTCAGCTGCACTGTTAAATTCGCCGCTGTATCCTCCCACGGAAGAAGAGGATACTCTTCATATCCCCTATCCACCACTTCCTGCCATGTCCTGGCCAGCTCCTGAGGAGAAACATCCACATCATTGTACAAAGCGGACCTGTAAATGCCTTCAAGAAGCATATATGCCGTATATTTCTTCTCCACTTCGCTGGCCCTTTCCATTAAACTATTTATCTGCTCTATGCTGTAGCCCTGCATTTCATAATTATACCTGTTAACCGTCTTGATGAACTCATCAGAAATCACAAATTTTTCATCCTCAATCCAGTGATTTACCGTATTGAATCTCACTTTAAATGTTTCAAATATTTCATCCACCCCGTAATCCGCTTTATATGAAAGTATTGTCCAGTATCCGGCTAAGTCCTCCCACGGTATTGAGAAATACTTCTCCGCACGTCCCTTCTCTACTATCTGCAGCCACCTTCTTTCCAGATCCTTTTCAGCCACATTAACGTCATTAATCTTCGCGTCCTCTACAATCTCCACAAGGAACATACCCGCAGAATATTCCTTTTCCAACTCAGTCATTTGATTCAGCAGGCTTTCTGCTTCTTCTTCAGTATACCCCACAGTGCGGTAATTGTGTTTTATAACCGTTTTTACAAAATCACTATCAAAATGAAAATCCTCATTCCCCAACCATATGTCTACCTGTTCAAACCTCTTTCCGTATTCTTTAAAAAGTTTCTCGGCGCTGTAACCAAATTCAAATGACAGTACTGTCCAGTATCCGGATACATACTCCCAGGGTATATTACTGTATTGACTGCTGCCCTCTTCATAAATAGACTGGCACCTGTTGATTATTTCAACCGGATTTTCGGAAATTTCCTCAAGATCAATTGCCTTAAGGTCACTTGCTATTCCAGCCAAAAACATAAACACTGTATATTCCCTCTCCACCGAAGAAATTTGCTGGAGTTTTAAATTGATTTGATTTTCCGAAAGGCCCTGTTTCTCATAATTGGCTCTGATTATCGTATCTGCAAAACTTTCGTATTCATCTAAATTAATTTTTTCTTTGGATATCCAGTCATTTACCAGCTGAAATTTATAATCCATTCTCTCAAGGACATCAAAATCAACCTGCATTTGAACTATGGATAGATAATCAAGAATATACGGCCATGGAATATTGGGATAAGAACTTATTCCTCTTTCTTTTATACTGTTCCATGTCTGTATAAAATCACTGACGTTCTCTAAGTTAATTTCAATATTATTAGCCTCTGCTTCTACCATTACCGAAGCAAGCCATGAATAACCTGTAAATGAGGGCGCTTCCGGCGGCAGGTCTCTTATTGAGCTTCTTATCCTCTCAATTAATTCACGGGATTCAGCATCATCTTTAAGCCGCGGGTCTGTCTCTATACCTCTGCGGCGCAATTCATTTTGAAACATGATTTCAAGAATAATTTCCCTGAAACCTTCGTCAATTCCTACACCCATCTCATACAGACGCTGTATCATTTTTATTCTCGGCTCTATTCTATCTAAATACTCCTGCAGACCTATGCCCATCCTGTGTTCAGTCGCAAATGACTCTATTGCCATATTCTCTCCCACTCCCGGAGCCTTTACGGCTGTCCTTGTGGCTGGAGCATATTCGGGAATTTTATCCCATATCGTAACCAGCCTGTTTACCAGTTTCTGAGAATTTTCCCATATCCACTGATTGGTTACTTCTCCTTTTTCTCCCCCTATGGATGCCCAGGCGTCGGTAGCAAGTGAGTATTCCGCCATTCGAATCATTCTTCTTATATCTTCATCTGTAATTTCGACGTATTCCATTCCTCTTCTCTTCTGCTCTGCCTCTATCCTTTCCCTATAAACTCTTTCCATTTCAGGGTTAAGTTCCATATTCCAGTATTCATCTACATATTCATATCCCAGTTGATCCGCCACATCCCACACACTCATATCATTTGCAACGGCATCCAGAACAAGAGACTCAAACCCGCCCTGTGGTTGAGTAACAACCTCTTCGGCTGCACCAATAACAAGCACCCACGGCACCCGCATTCCGGGGACATCCAGCCCGACATCAAATAAAAGCTCTATCGGAAAGGCATAATGCATAACTGAACCAAATACCGTAAGGGCTGCCGTTCCCTTTTCCGGCATCAAACCGGCAGGGTCCAAAGTGATATTTTCATACCTTCTATCTATCTCTTCCCTGTAATCATATTGATTTAAAACAGCAACAACATTTTCCTCATTTATTTCCAGTCCGCTGTATTTCAGGGAAGTAATAGCAGCCTGTAAATATGAGTATCTCTTTAGTATCCCCGCTCTTTTTACAACTTCAGGATGCTCCCAGAACCTGGCCATTTCCTCCCATCCGAAAATCTCAGCTATCTCCTCTATTTTCATCCCGGTTAAATGGCTTGTTTCATTCCAGAACTTGGCAATAACCGGAAGGTCATGCCTGAACCACGGATAATCATCCTTATATTTTTCAATTGAACCCAGGGTTTCCACAAATTCAATTAAGCCGAGTCCCAGGGCCGCCGGGGGAAGCGCATAACCCAAACCGGTTTTGGCAATCTGGAAAATACCGGACCTGACAAGTCTCTCCTTACCAAGTTTATCTGCAGCCTCAAAAAACCTCCTCATTTTCTCCGGGTCTCTTAAAGAAGCCTGATAAAGAGGGAGCTTATAATAAGCGCTCGCTTCTACAAATACAGGAGTTTTTGTATGAAGCTGAGGGATTAAATCCATTGCCGGAATTGACGGTAATATTTCCGTATCTGGCTTTCCTTCCAGCTGAGGCAGCGCCGTCTCCTGATGAGAAATTACAGTTGGCACCAGCGGGTCAAACGGACCATCACGGGGATCAACAGGAGCAAGAACATCAAATTGTTCCCGGGGTTCCAAGTTTAATCGTGCTTCAATGCTTTCGACAATATCCTGAATGTAATGGCCAAAAACATCCGAAGCTATTTCACCGGCAGGCCCCACCGTTTCCTGCACTTCTTCGTCGAAAGAATAATAATTTGATTCAGTGGGGACAGCAAAGCTTGCAAGAGGATACGTCTGTTCATGGGTGGGCTGACTTTTCAAATAAGCGCCTGCAGCTGTTCCAGCTACAACAAAAACAATAATAATGGGCATCATGAATTTTCTGGTTACCCGCCAAAAAGCAGAATCCTTTTCATATACTTTTTTCATCCTGTGTTCAGTAATTCCTACGGAAATAAAAGATGCGGCGGCCAAACCTAGAGCAAGGAGCCATAATGTAGAAACCAACCCTACCCCGGTAGCAATTAAAACACCGGTATAAGCCGCCAAGGTTGAATAAAACACCATAGAACCGGCAACTTTACGGACGGGAGAAACTACTTTCGGAACCCTTCTTTCAAGCCTTCCGGTGGATTTTATTGCCCTTTTTCCAAACAAAAGGGAAACAAGAATGGGCGCAAATCCGAAAATAGAAAGTATGGCCAGCGGAACCCCTCCCAAGCAATACAATACAGCAAAGGCAACAACTGACAGCAAAGCCCATCTCATGGTCAAATGCAACTTCATGTCCTGAAAATCCTTTTCCGAAACTTGTCCCAACCTTTCCAGAGTCGCAAGAGCACCAGCCGTTTTCCACTCCAAAGTCTTCTTTTCTCTGTCTAGTGATTTCCCTACTTTGAAAGTAGCTCTAATAAGAAACTGCCTTACAACAACCAGTTGAAGGGATACAACAGTTGTAACAAAAAACATCCAGACCCCTTTGGGGATTGAATATAATAATCCACCGAAAAACTCCCAGTAATTACTAAGCACTTCCTTGCGGAAAGTACTGGAGAAAAGCTCCCTGATATCGAAAATTCTGCCTTCCCGTCTCATGTTGTAATACGCATATCTGTTTGTTGTTATAAAATGATCGATGACAATTATTCCGAACATAGTCAATCCGAGAATTGATAAAGCTAAAACAGGGAAATAAGGCATTATTATGATGCCCGGAAGGAACCAGAAGACACTCATTACAGCGATAAATGACGCAAACCTGCGGTCTCCCGCCCATCTTCTCTTCACATTGGACAGATGCCAGCTGTGATAGGGTGCATACCGGGATAAAATATCATGGTCATAAGGCCCCTCCTCTCGTTCCATCTGATAATCCCCCATTAGCCATCTTGAATCTCTTATGAGATACGTAACAAAATTAAGCTGGTCTCTCTCTCCAAAAGACACTGAATTATCATAAAAAGACGAAACATATCTAATCAGAAACCTTTCGGCATCAACATTTAATTTTCTTTCGATTTTTTCAGCCCGGCCTTCTCCGGCAAAATCTTTTATGTATCCCCTCAGGTTTGCCAGAGTAAGTTTTATTCCTTGCTGCTCCAATTCTCTTTGTTTATTTTCAATTTTTTGAGCGAGTTCAGAATCTATGTCTTTTACAGCTTCCCATTCTTCGGCGGTCTGGGGCATCTCAAATACCTCATCAAATGTTCGGTGATATATAAAATCCCCAGTATTTTTTTCGTCTTCAGCGCTTGAATCAATATGCGAGACACGAGCCTGCATGTTAACCTTATCAATGGATATTTTTACAAATCTTGGAATTCCGTTTAAGCTTATTTCAAGAGTGACTTCCTGTAATTCAGCACTTTTTTTATTCTTTAGGTTTTCTATTTCTATTTGTAAATCTTTTATCTTTCTTTCAAGTTTCTTTTTTTCGTTAAGGATTTCTTCATTATCAGTATAACTGTGATACTTAGTAGTTAGGTTATGCATTTCGCTTTTTTTAGCCTGTAAAACTGATTCCATATTACTGATCTCTTGCTCTATGCTTAAAATTTTCTGATCTATTTTTCTGACATCAAAATCCGTAGAACCGTAAAGACCGTCAGCAGCTTCTGTATGAACCGACTCCTGCCAGTCGTGTGAAAGAATTTTTCTGGGATTTAACGTTTCTCTTCCAAATACTGTATCATAGTATTCTCTTGTTCTGACTATCCCTTTTCCGAAGAAAGCCATCTGTTGACCGTACATCCCGGATAGAGACTTAGCGGCAAACTCATTATGGAAATCTCTGGCCATCTTCATCAGCTGCCACCACGAACTCTCCATGGGCTGATCTCCCAATTCATCGAAATGATATGGGGGTGTTATTGAGATATGGGGCTGCCCCATGACTATGTAATCATTAGCGGGATGAAGCATTATAGCAAGTGCATTTTCCAGCTCACTGGCGGAAAGAAGCTCATTTTTATCATCCATCAATATTGAAAAATCAGGAACATCTGTAACCGGAATATCTTCACCGGTATCAAACTTTCTTCGAAGCTCTTCATTAAATTTATCTCTGTCTTTATTCTCCGGAACCCGTACTCCCAAAGCCCTTGCAAGATCTGTAGACCATATCCCCTCCTTTTTAAACAATACGGTATCAGGGGAAAGATTTTTAATGCCATGGGCTTCCTCAATACTTTCATCAGTATAAATTTCCGGGCGATTTTTACCCGAAGAAATCAACTGCATAAAATTCAGTAATGTTCCGGGCTTTTGAGTTTCCATGCCCCATTTTCCATGATATTGACTGGTGGCGAAAAAGATAAGATTTTTCAACTCGCTAAATTCATCTGCAAGTTTCTCTAATTCTCCATATATCCGTTCATCCTGACCCATTCCAGACAAATCAAGTGTGACTATAAACTCCATATTATCCTTATGCCGCTCCAAGGTAGGCTTTACCGCATTTATCGACCTTCTGAGATAGTCAATAACATATTCATCAACTGCCCTGCCTGTAACAACATAATTTATCCGCAGCGGATTTTCTGCTGTATATTTTCCATCTATATAGTCTCCGGGCTCTCTAAGTCTTTCATGCCCTTCAAACTGGGGGGAGTAAGCTCCACCTGTTAATATATAAGCTATTTTCGGAAATATTGCCTCGGTAATAAACAATGCCAATTTATGTGCAGGGGGCCAGGTAGTATTATAAGATATAACAAAAGCAAAAAAAGTAATAAAAACAAAAACAGGAAACGGCAACGTTAAAAATCCGGAAATACCGCCCAATGCAATTACGTAAGGAACAAATGTTATGGTACTGCTTATTGTAAACTGAAAAAGTCTCGTTAGAAACTCATACATCATGGCCCTGGGCTGTTTAACGTATGACCTTGGAATTATAGTGTCTTTATCCTTTTCAATCTGCTCTGAAGCCTGTTTTAACCTAAGGTAGAAAAGCAAGTCATTCAGTGTTTTTTTGTCTTCTTTATTTTCAGCCTCTTTTTTAAATCTCTTCAAAAAGTACTTTGAATCTAAACCTACGATATGATCTCTAAGAACCTTGGCAAGACTACTCGTATCATATCCTTGTAAGCCTTCAGCGAATTCCCCCAATTTTTCTCTTATACTATTCGTTGTTTCTGTAAGGTCTAGGAGAATTCCCTCTAAATTAGCAATCGGTCCGTCCCTGCCGCTCATTTCATTAGCATTTTCAATTAACAGACTGTTCAAATTAAGTATTTTAATCTTTTCAACATTATTCAATTTATCATATTCATTACCCCTTATATTTCTCGTTTCAGCTATCAACTCATTTATAATTTCGTTTTGTTCTAAACCTTCAAAACTATCCCTGCACCAATCATAAAGATCTGTTCTTCTTAATAATTCATTCAGGGCTTTCGCCAAATTAATATTGTCAGAGGTGTTAAAATCTTCACCAGTGAAATGGTTTATGAATTGTCTTATACTTTCCCTCGTATGTGCTCTTACGTGTTCAAAATCCTCCGATGTAAAGAGTACTTTACTGTCAGCTCTCTTATGAAGCTCTGTAATTTCATCCAATATTTCAATTTTTTTATCAAAAGACCTTCCGGCACTAATTTTCTCCATCTCATGCCCCAGGGAAGTCTTGAATTTATCTACATATTTTTTTTGTACTTCTCTTTTTGAATTTCTTAATTTATCTTCTTTTTCATCTATTTCTTTAAGCAGTCTGTTTTTTTCCGCCATCAATTGATTTATACTTTTAGTATCACCCGTTTTTCCTGTTCTTATATAGCTTCTGATTTTTTTTCTTAAAATGTTAATGCGGTCTTTATGCTGATTTATTTCTTTCCTCCGCGTTTTTTCTTCCCTTGAAAGCTTTCTGGAATAAAGCAGTCTTGCAATTTCACCTTTTATCATATAACTGGCCATTACAAGATAATGCTGCCCGTCCGCAGCATATCTGAATTCATGGGGTTTATATCTGAAAACTCTTTCAAAAACACCTTTAAAATAACTAAGGGGCCTATATTCGAAAATCTTCTCAAGGTTTTTATAAGGTTCGTGTTTTAATTCATGCTCTTCAGAAGAGCTATACAGATAATTTAAAATTGCCCTCACAAACGGAACCCTCATCCGCCAGTAAGAACCGTGCCTTGGGTAAGGCTCTTTTAAGAAATTCTTTACTCTTAAGGCTATAGCCTGGAACTTTGTTTCCGGCGCTTTTTCAAACGCTTCTTCAAAAGTATGCTTTTTTTGCATTCCGAGTATTCCGCGTATCGTGTCAAAAACATTTCTCAACCATACTGTTACATAATTTACTAACCCGGCACTTTTCGCAATCCTAAATATCCTGTAACTTACAATCAAAGAAAATAAAACTGCAGCCACTGAGGAAGGCTGAATATTAGAGAAGCTTTCAAGTACAGATTCCATTAATTGCGTTTCTCCTATCTCATCCGGAGAAATATCACCTATCGCTTCATCCACCAGCCCTTCTTCAACTGGTTCCTCTACCACAGGTTCATCTTCAATCGGGGCCTCAGAAGGTTCTTCTTTGACCTGTTCTTCTGCGGGCTCTTCCACTTCCGCTTCATATTCCGTCCGAAGCTCCCCCAGATCCGACTCCAGTTCCGTAAGCCGGGTGGATACAAGATCAGCTTCGCCGCGGTCAAGATCCGCGTATTCCAACTCACCCTGTATTTGCTCCAGTTGCGCCTGCAGCTCTTCAATATGGTCAACATCGGGATCAGCCGTTTCAATCTGCTGCTGAACTTGATCCAGCTCCAGCTGAAATTCTTCCAATATATCTACCTGAGGTATCCTTATTCCCAGGCCTTGATGAATTAAATCCGGATCCTGAATATCATCATTCATTTCAACAACCCTGCCTATAAATTCCTGAACATTTTCATAAGTGGGATCGATCCCCCGTTCATTAAGATACCTATGCGCTAATCCTTCCAATGTCTCTCCACTTTCTACCACGTGAGTAACAGGGCTTTCAGAATTACTTAAAAAATGTTCGCCGACTTCCCCCTTTGCCTGGGCCGCCGCTTTATCAATCGATGGTATTTCAGGCATTTCTAACTTATCACCCGGATATATTAATTCAACACCATCGTTTTCCAACAGTATCTCTCTTGAATATTCTGCAGTCTCTCTATCTGTAGGTGCCCTTTCATATTCCTTCTCCAGATGATCTCTTGCTATTGTCCATATGTTTTCCCCCTTCGTAACCGTGTGAAACATCTGACTTGCTGCTGCAACAGGTGAGAGTAATATTATTGCGGCCCCCGCAATCACCCTCGGGAGATAACCCCTTCTTTGGGGCTTTTCAACTTTTTTCACATTAATTCCTGCCGACCTCAGCGATGATATTTCCTTATCATTAAATCCGGCATTATGTAATACATTAATATCTTCCTCACTATGGGCTCTCTCAATGGCTCTTAACTGATTCTCATCCAAAGAAGAAGAGGAAGTTAAAAATGCCCCATATATATAAGGTTTATGTTCATTGTCAATTTTTTTACCCAATATCCGTTCAATCGTTTCTACCAAAGCCTGAATCCTATCTGTACGATTTTCAAACTCCTTCTCTGTTCTGTATCTGTCAATCACATCCAGTTCTATTATGCTTATTCCTATGTCTCCAAGACGTGAAACTATATCACTTTTCGATAACATATCCGATTCTTCCCCGGATATTGTGGTTAATCGGGAAATTCTACTGCCTATACCTGTAAGTAGCGAAGAGGCCATTGACAGCACCTTAAATAGTGCATCTGATATGCTGTCCGCGGGAGCAGGCATTGTTCTGCTTCTTACCTCCGAAGGTTCAATTTCCTCTCCCCCCCCATCTTCTACCAGTTCCTCAAACCTTTTTATCTCCGCAGCCCTTTCATTCTCTGCCTCTTCTGTCAAAGACTCCCAATCAAAACTTCCGTCACCGAGTCTTATCCTTTCAAAACTTATATCCTTTACCTCCCCATCCTCTATAACCACACCACTTCTGTGTGCTCTCACATCAGATTCAGGAACACCTTTAAGAACCCCCAGCCTCTCATCATCATTTCTCACGAGCTCTCTTATTATCTCATCCGCCTCTTTCTCGTATAAACTCTCTTCAAATAAACTGCTCCCCTCAACAAGGTACCTGACAGATGCAGGATTATATATATATCTTCTTCCGTCAATCTCTAATATCCTTACGGAAAAACCCTTCTCTTCAAACTTTCTTTCCAGCTCTTCCACACCTTCTTCCCGACCTATACTGCTAAGGTCACTCAATGAATAAAGACCGGCAGCCGCTGCCTTTTCACTTAAATTCAGCCCCGACAGTAAAGAATCCCCTTCTATATCCCGGACCTTTACTGCTATCTCATTCCATAGCTCTTCTTCAAATACTTCTCGCGATTCAGCATCTTCTACCACTCTCAGCCTTTTTTCCCTTGTGTTAAAACCTAAAGTGGCTGTGTTTCCGTTTAAGGCAAAAAGAAAATATATCTCATCATCCTTACTGTGAACCCTCCTTAAATTAAACTGAAACTCCTCCGAACTTACATTCAGGTAGGCCTTCCTCCAGTCTTTTACACTCCTCGTAATCTCCGCCACCACTTCATCCGCCGTAGCATCTTGAATGCCACGCAGTTTATAGTTGGTCTTATTTACCACCACGCCTTCCAAAAACATTTCCTTGAAAAAGAATGAGGGCAACGACAGGCGCTCATCAATCATCTCGTCATAAGAAAGTGAATAATCCCCGCTTAAAAACCTGTAGTAGGTCTCCATCACTTCAGAAGTATGTGAACTTACATGCGGAAGAACCATAGAGTAGGAAATACCCTTTTCTTCTAGCAGATCCGTCACTCCCTCGGAGTGAAAGCCTCCCAGGACCATAACCTGCAAACCTTCTTCAGCAGACCCTTCACCCGCAAAATTGTTAACAAAATACTCATCCCGGGCCAGAGCTGTGCCGTAAAAATCCCCCATCTTTTCCACACTCGGCGAAAGCGCTCCCAAAAGACCGTCAATTCTACCCATATCCTCACCATACTGCCTCTCAAACCTCTCGTATCTTCTACGAAACTCATCCGCGTTATCATAAAAATAATCAAGCTCCTCTTTCGTAATCTGATTCAGCATGAACTTCACCATTATATGCACGTAATCAGCTACAAAAAGAAGGGCTTTCTCTTTCTCATTCCTGCACATCTTACGGCCTATACTATTTATAACCTCTGCCTCTTCACCCACTATCTCATAGGTGTTGATCTCCTGTATCATGTTCATGCTGTTTATATAACGGCGAAGGTTGGAATAACTATCATCGGTTTGTATCTTACGAGCCATTTCCCTGTATACAGGCGAAGGAGCGCGGAATATGTCACGAAACTGCTCAAATACCCCCCTCCTGCCGGAATCCATGCTACCTATCAATTCTTCATATTCCCTCTGGAGATTTTCCTCCCTCAGCCCGGCTGCCTCTTTGGAAGCCCTTACATAACGGGCATATTCCGGCGATATGCTGCTTATTGATACACCTGTTCTTTCAGCCCACTCGCCCAGGTACTCGTGAAAGCTATGTGTATTTATTTCATTCTGCCTGTAAAGAAAATAATGACTGCGAAACCTTCTAAGATCAGATGAATATGTTTTTTCCTCTATTTTCCTTATCTCTTGCACCAGCCTCTCCAGATAGGCCACCGTCTGCTCTCTTTCTCCCAGAGATTCCAGCAGAAGATTACGGTTGCTCTCGTAGAGCTCCCTGTTTTCTATTCCCACCAGTTCAACAACATCCGGATTCAATACACTGAATCCCTCCGGACCCCTTACCATACCCTTCTTCATGAAAAAATCCAACACGTTATCTCTTACATCATTATCGGGAATGGTGGCCATCAAAGAGGTATCTATTCTCTCCCCGGCCGGATCTCCTTCAAGCCCTATTCTTGATATGGTATTATCCCGACTTATTACATCTATTATGTTTTGAATGTTTTTCTGAACATCATAATTTACGTGCAGGTCTTTTATCAGAACCAGCTCCGGGCCTTCTCCGCGGGGGTCGTAGCTTTCCACAACCTGGCCAAGATTGGCGGGGATATTTATCTCTATCGGAGGGGGGGCCAGAAACTCAGCCGCATGGGCGTAGTTGTTTATTACCGAAGTGAAAAACATCGCTCCGGATACCGTCCAGCAGATTATTTTTGTGTATATGCTGCTCAAAAACTTCATTTAATTACTCCATTGAAAAAACCCGCGCTTTGCCTCAATAATGCTAAACGCGGGTTTTTATACCTTATATATCTTCTTATGGGGTTTATGTCATACTCGTCGGCCCTGTTTTGCATTATCTCCTCAACGGGCGACAGAAATTCAATACACCACTTCAGGTAGTAAATTATTCTGCTTTTAACCTCTTTCATTTTTCTTGTCTCCAATGTCTTTCTGAAAACCCCCGTCAAAAAGACTAGAAGCGCGCAAGCCGCATACCTTGCTGTGTTTCCAAAAAACACGGCGCTCGCCAGAAATAAAAGCATGTCATAAAGAACTGATTCTTTTTGCCCCTCTTCCCGGGTGGAATTGCTTTTTTCACTGGATACATAATTGTTTATATTTAAAGCTGCAGGGCCGATATATGAAATATTTTCAGAGCTGCTGCCGGATATCTGACCGCTAATTTTTGATAGGGTAAATGTAAAAGAAAAAATTAAAACCACCGCCAGAAAAATTGTAAAAATATGAGATTTTAACTTTTTTAATAACATTACTATTTTATCTCTTCCTTAATATAAGTATACGTTTTTATTATAAAATCCATGTGAAATTAATCGCACTTATGTGAAAGGTGCGTGAAATTTCCCCATTCGCTTTATAATGCATAACTGCAAACAGCCTTTTCCAGCGCGTTTATGGAAAACGGCTTTGACAAAAATTTCTCAGCGCCCAGTTCTATGCCTTTCTTTTTGTTTTTTGCGGTATCATCAACGGTTATTATAAGAACCGGGATATCGGCTGTTTTTTGATTCTTTCTTAACTTGTTCATAACCTCGAAACCGTCCATGCCGGGCATATTCAGATCAAGGACAATCACATCCGGCTCAAACTCCCTCGCCCTGTATAGCCCCTCAGCTCCGGATGAAGAAATAATCACATCGGACACCTTGCTCTCCAGAACATCGGCAATCATTTTCGCAATAGTATCCTCATCGTCAATTATGAGCACTTTTAAGCTGTTTTTTTTATCTTCGAAATTCATTTACCCTGAACATCATTCTTAAGCCGAGAATATCTTCAAGCTCCGGCCTTCTTTCCATTATAATCTCCATCTCCCGCCGGCCGTATGAATGCACCTCAAGCGTATTGTCAATCTCACTCCATATTCCGACCAGCCGGCCTTCATCATAGAACCACTCCCTGGCAGTCTTGCCATCGTTAGTGCTGAAAGAAGGCCGTCCGTTATTAAACCATGTCTTCTCTCCTGTATTCATGTCTTCAGCGTATACAAGCGTTGTTCCTATCCAGTTGTATTCGGTTACCGTATTGCCGGCCGAATCAACGGCCTCCACCTGCCTGTTATTCTCATAATATGTAACAATCTTAGACTCTTCGTCTTTTACCGAACCAAGCACCTCATATCCGCTATCATTTATGGTGTAATTGTAAGTTTTTATTAACCTTCCATCCCGGTTATATGTTTCTGCCTTCTGCCCCCTGTCGTTAAAATAAGTGATATTCTCGTAAACATCTTCTTTGCTCACAAGCCTGTTAGAATCATCATATTCATAACGAGCAATTTCATTCCCCTCAAAATCTATTTCTTTCACCCTCTGGCCCTTATCATTATATATGGTCCTTGTCTGCGTTACTTCATCTATGGACATTACGCTTCTCTTACCGAATTCGTCATATTCAACGCTTTTTATAAGATTCTGCTGCTCATCATACTCGGAAACGAGGTTGCCTCCCATCGCATACTCTTCATAACCCAAAACTTCCGCCCGTTCGTTCTCAATTCTTACAGTATTGTGATCCCCCTCTTCTCTCTCCCAGCTCCGTTCAATCTCTCCGTCTTCACCCCTTTGATGTTCTTTTCGGCCGCCTATATGAAATGTCTTTCTTCCCGATGAGTCTATACTAACCATGGATTCTCCGCTGGAGTTTACCATGGTAACATTTCCCTCTTTATCTTTAACAACCAGCGGCCTTTCCGGTGTAATTTCAATAAGCTCCTGGGACCTTTGAAAAACAGCCTCATCCATCCTGTATATTTCTGAAGGGTAGAAAGAATAGGGGTCTCCCGCATGCCCGCATACGGCCGCAAAAATCGAAACTGTTATGATTAAAATTAATGCTTTCATAAATCCTTTTCTCCCTCTTTCTTACATATAGTATACAGTATTATTGTGAAATAATATGAAAATCTGTGTGAAAAAACTGTGAAAACCTTTCATTTCTTAATTCAATCCTTCTTAACCAAAACCAATTCTTGCCTGCAAAAAAAAGTTCCGGGCTCAAGTGCCTCTTGACTTGAACCCGGAACAACTATTCTCCCTTTATTTTCCTTTCATTTTAATCTTAAGCCTTCTCAGCTAATCCGATTATCAACCGAAAAGATTGCTCAGTGTATCGCCGAGATCTTCAACCCATCCTGCTACTACTTGATGTTCCGCCTCAAGCAGACCGAGAACGCCTCCGGCAAGAGCTCCAATCCCACTACCGGTCAGAGCCCAACCCGCAACTGTACAAGCTACTCCAAATAAAAATTTCTGCGTGGAAGTCATATCAGTTGACACCGGGGTCTCAAGA
>PWEK01000128.1 GCA_003553445.1 Elusimicrobiota bacterium | reverse complement strand
TGTTTAAAGATTCAATGAGAGTTAACAGCTCACCCGTTGAGGTCTTTCTAAGCTCATGAAGCCTTACGTTAATATTTTCTTTTTCTCCCGAGCGTTTTAAAAGCCCGGCATAATAAATACTTGCCTCATCATCACCCGCAACTATAACCTCAAGCTGGGGTTTTCTTATGGAATCCGGAAAACTGTTTATTTCCCTTCTTATCCTCTTTCTTATCTTTTCTGCGATTTTTTTTCCGCTTATTACTGACATAATTTTATTTTACTAACGTGTTCTTTTTTTTCAAGATTCATAAGAATTCCTTAACTGAAATGCGCTGCGGCTCTATTCTCTTGCATTTCCCCGAAACTTCATCTAAATGAAGAATCACGCCTTCAAGAAATTCTTCCCCTTTTGCCACCTTGAATCTGAAAGGAAGTCCTGTCAGGTATTTCTTAATGATTTCTTCTTTTTTTACTCCGATTACCCCCGTTTTTGACCCGGTCATCCCCGCATCGGTTATGTAACCGGTTCCTTCCGGTAGTATCCGCGCATCCGACGTCTGTACATGAGTGTGGGTGCCTACTACAGCTGAGACCTTTCCGTCAAGATAAAACCCCATAGCCATTTTCTCAGAAGTCGCCTCAGCATGAATATCAACAATTTTTATGCCAATATCTTTTGTCTTTTCAAGAATACTGTCTACAGATCTGAAGGGATCATCAATAGGTTCCATAAATGTCCGCCCCTGGAGGTTTATGACTGCAACCCTGGTTTTTTTAACAGTATATACCCTGTGCCCCCTTCCCGGAACATCAGGATAGTTTGCCGGTCTTACTATTATTTCATTATTCATAAAATCCATTATCTCTTTTCTCTTCCAGATGTGATTTCCTCCTGTTATGCATCCGATTCCCATTGAGTTGAGTTCCCGGGCAATTTCAGGGGTTATTCCCAGACCGCCGGCCGAATTCTCACCGCATGCGATTACAAAATCTATCGACCTGCTTTTTATAAACCCGCTTAATATTAAAGAGACCGCTCTTCTGCCGGGCTTTCCGACTATATCTCCAATAAAAAGTATTTTCATCTGTTTAGCGCGCTGTCTCTACATTACGCATGCTTCTTATAACTGCAACCTTCACTTCTCCGGGAAACTCTATTGAATCTTCTATCTTTCTGGCACATTCTTTAGCTATCTCTGCGGCTTGCGAATCACTAATTTTATCCGGCTCTACAATAATCCTAATTTCCCGGCCGGCTGACAAACAGTATGCTTCCTTTACTCCCTCGAAAGATTTTGCGATGCTTTCAATATCTTCCATTCTTCTTACATAGTGCTGTATCTGTTCTCTCCTTGCGCCGGGCCTCGACGCTGATATTGCGTCAGCGGCGGCGACAAATACAGCCTCTACCGTCTGAGGCTGCTCCTTTTCATGGTGAGCCATTATTGCGTTTTGAACCCTGCCGCTTTCCCCGTATTTCTTTGCCAGCTTTGCACCTATTTGAGAATGGTTTCCCTGAATCTCCCTGTCAACAGCCTTGCCTATATCATGGAGTATTCCCGCTCTTCTGGCAAAATCAGAATCGACATTTAATTCATCAGCCATAAGCCCTGCAAGATTGGCTACCGATACCGAATGCTCCAAAACATTCTGACCGTATGATGTCCTGTATTCAAGCTTACCCAGAAGATTTATCAGCTCGTCATGAAGGCCCACTACACCTGCATCCATGGCCGCTTTTTCTCCGGACTTCCGAACAGATTCACCAATGTCCGATTTAACCTTTGATACTACCTCTTCAATGCGCGAGGGCTGAATTCTGCCGTCTTTTATCAGAAGATTAAGAGACCTTCTGGCTATCTCTCTCCTTATTCCGTCAAAAGAAGATATAGTTATTACTCCCGGGGTATCATCAATGATAAGGTTAACCCCTGAGGCAGCCTCAAAGGATCTTATATTCCTTCCCTCCCGACCGATAATTCTCCCCTTCATATCCTCATCCGGGATTGAAACACTTGTCACGGTAAGCTCCTGGGTTACTTCAGAAGCATTTCTCTGAATAGATTGCGCAAGTATCTCCACTGCCTCTTTCTGGGCGGACCTTTTTGCATTTTCAACTGTCCTTTCATATATTCTTTTTGCCTCTTCCCTGGCTTCTTCATCAGCTCTTTTAAGTATTTCTTCTCTTGCCTGCTTAGGAGAAAACCGCGATATTTTTTTTAGAACCGACTCTTCCTTAGCCTTCATCTCTTCAACTTCTTTTTCCTTGGCTTCATATTTTTTCTTTATTGTTTCTATGTTTTTTTCACGTTTCTCTATCTCAGCTTCTTTTCTTTCAATAATGTCAGCTTTCTGGTCAAGCTTTTTTACTCTCTGATCTATCTCTATACTCTTCTTTTTTAAATTTTCCCTTGTCTCTCCCGTTTTTCTTTCAATATCTTCCCTTATTCTCTTTTTTTCTGCGTCTATCTCCTTTTCCTTTTTCTCAATCGCGCTGTTCATTTCTTCTTTGAACCTGTTTATTTCTTCGTCGCGCTTCTGAATATGCAACAGCTCTTTTTGTTTAGAAGATAAACTCTTTACAAGAAAACCCGCTCCAAATCCTGCAATAATATATAATGGTCCTTGAAACATTTTTCACTTCCTTTCTTAAATTCACACGCTGCAGCCGGTATCTTGCCTGAATAGACAGATACATTAAGGCGCTGTCTTTTACTTAACCCTTGTAAACCCTTGAATTTTATCTGCCAGAACTTCATCCATTTTGATATCATGATGGTCCTGGGGTATATTACCTGCAATCTGTTCGGAAAAACACAACCCTATTTTATGCATATTACTGCCATATTCGGAAAGAAACCTGTCATAGTGGCCTCCTCCCATGCCTATCCTCTTTCCGTCTTGGGAAAAGCATACGCCAGGAACGATTACAACATCAAGAAACTCTGGCTTTATATATTCACGCCCGTTAAGCGGCGGTTCCTTAATTCCGCGGTTTTCCATAACCAGCTCCTTTCTGCTGCGTAAGCGCACCGGTTTAATCTCTTTTTCTTCCATCACGGGAACATACACATTTTTTTTCATCTTAATTAATGCATCAATAATACTATCCGTGGGGGCCTCATACCTTGTTGAAACATACACCAGTATGTTTTCCCCTTTTTTTACATGGCTGTTATCTATAATTTTATCTGCGGCAAACTCTTTAAAACCGGCTCTTTTGTTTTTTCCGATTTTTTTTCTCATTCCCAAAGTCTCTTTTCTAAGTTTTTTTTTCTTTTTCATCGTATTTATTCAAAAAATCAAGGTACTTTTTTATTATTTTTTCATATCCCCGCTGAGAAGGCTTATAAAATTTCTTCTTTTTTTTCATGTATCTCTGTGACACATAACCGTACTTAAAATCATGAGGATATTTGTATTCAGAAGAACCGGATTTAGTCAGGTGCCTCGGAATTTCATTAAAGCTCTCCTTTTCCACATAACTTAACGCCCTGTTTAAGGCAGCGCAGGCCGCATTGCTTTTTGGAGCAGAAGCTGCATATATAGCCGCCTGGGCAAGAATTATCCCGGCTTCGGGCATACCGACATACTCTACCGCCCCCAGGGCCGAATTTGCAAGTATTAAAGCCCTGGGATCCGCATTTCCAATGTCTTCCGAGGCGCAAATGGCTATACGTCTTGCAATAAACCTGGGGTCTTCTCCAGAAGATATCATTTTTGCAAGATAGTATGCCGCAGCATCGGGATCCGAGCCCCTCATTGATTTTATAAAAGCAGAAATTGTGTCATAATGCTGACTACCGTCCCTGTCATAAACCACACGTTTCCCTCCGATGCATTTTTTAATTGTTTCTGAATTTATTTCTCCTTCAGATGTGAAAGCTGCTGCCATTTCAAGAGTATTAAGCGCATACCGCGCATCCCCCTCACTCGCTTTAGCTATAATATCGATAGCTCCTGATGTAACCGTCAAATCCATTTTTCCAAGCCCTTTTTTTTCGTCCTTCACCGCATTCTTGAGAATTTTCTTGATATCTTTCTCTTTTAAGGGGGCAAGTTTGTATACCCGCACCCTTGAAATAAGCGGACCGGATATATAGTAGTACGGGTTTTCAGCGGTTAAACCTATCAGTATAAGTACACCTTCCTCAACATCAGGCAACAATGACTCCTGCTGGGTTTTATTAAACCTGTGAATCTCATCTACTATTAAAACAGTCTTTATGCCTTTTTCAAGTCTTACACGCGCTTTTTCTGCAATTTTTCTGATTGTTTTTATAGTTGAACTTACCGCATTTATTCTTTCGACAGAAGCCTTTATTCTTTCCGCTATTATATTTGAAAGTGCGCTTTTTCCGCACCCGGGAGGGCCGTAAAATACAGAAGGAAATATAACCCCTGATTCAATTATTTTTCTAAGCTGTTTGTCTTTTCCCAAAAGGTGTGACTGGCCCGCATATTCGTCTAAAACTTGAGGCTTCATTCTAAAAGCAAGCGGTCTGTTTCTATCATAACGATTTTTAAAACTTTCTTCTTTTTCAAAAAGTTCTTTCACTTTTTTTCTCCTTAGACATTTCTGCGGGGTTTCTGAACTGTGTTTATAAAAAAAACCCCCGCAATGCCGTTATTAAAGGTCTGAAATTGAGCTTCTTTTAAGCAGGGTGGTTGTCCTGCCCCGGCAGCCAAGGCTGCTCGGGGACGCGGATTCCCGTCTACTTTTGGTGTAGGCTCATTTCAGACAACAAACACGCACATCGCAGGGGTAGATTTTTTAAAGAACTTTTTTTATACGAGTATTTAAATTCTCAATTTCTTCTTCTACAAGCTGGCTGCTGCCGGTTTTCCTTTCGCTAACCCTAAGCAGTTTATCTATAATTTTTAATGCTCCTATTATAAGCAGTTTATAGTTGTCTGCTATTTTAGTTTCCGATTCAACCTGCTTGATCTCATTATTGAGAATCTCACCTAATTTCTTTATATATAAAGGTTGCCATTCGTCACTGGCAATTTTATAGTCTCTTTTGCATATGCGTATTGTTGTTGCCTCTATTTCCGACATTATTTATGTTTTCCCCGCTTTATCTATCCTTCTTAATATATCATCTACTTTTTTTGCAATTTTTTTTCGTTCTTCAACTAACTTCCTGTTTTTCTGTATTACTTCAGGATATTCTTTATTCTTTCTTTCAAGAAACTTTTTATCCTTGTTAATTCTTTCCACCTTTTCCAGAAGAATATTGTTTTCTTCTTTTAGCCCTTTATGCTTTCTTATAAGCTCTTTTATGTTTACTTTTAATTCTTCAAGCCCATTCATTTACTTTTGTCTTAAAGTTATACCCTTTTCATTTTCAAGCATTTTTATAATTTTTCTGATACTCCTGTCCACCTCTTCTGAACAGAGAGTTTTTTCAGGATTATTAAATTCAATCTCAAATGTCATGCTTTTCTTTCCCCGGCCTATTTTATCGTCAATAAACATGTCGTACATTTCCACTTCTTTCAAGTGCTTTCCTCCTGCTTTTTTTATAGTATCATAAATATCTAAGTGTGTCAATTCAACAGGTGCAACAACTGAAATATCGCGGAAAATTGATGGAAACTGGCTCCATTTTCTAAATTTAATGTCCGATGATTTCCCTGACTTTAAACTGTCCATAAATATATAACATCCTGCAAAATTGTCTTCTGAAAGCCCCGCTTCAGAGACAACCTTTTCTTTCAAGCACCCCAACTCTCCTGCCCTGACTCCTTCAATTTCTATAACGGCGGATTTTTCTTTATCAAAAAGAGCGGTATTTGCATCGTATTTAAAAGAATACTCCTGTTTCATTCCCTTTAATAATGAAATTGCTGTTTTTTTTGCGTGATAAAAACCTTCATTCTGAGAAAGAAAGGCAACCTGTTTTTTTTCTTTATATTCTCCGTCTTGCAAAAAGAATACCGGCCCCCTCTCATAAAACCTGATACCGCTTTGTTTTTGATTAATATTGTATTTTGCTACCTGCAGAAGGCCGAATAGCAGTCCCGGTCTCAGGATATTCATTTTGACATTTACCGGATTGCTTATACTGACCGGGGTCACCTCTTTGAGAATCCCCATATTCTTTATCATGTTTTTATCAATTAAGGTGTTAGTTACCGATTCACTGTATCCGTAGGCTTTGAGTATCTCTTCAATCCTGGAAAAGTTATCCGGCTTGTTTAAAAACTCTGCTTCAATAGTTGTTTCAGGAAGAGAAGAATCCACTTTATCGTAGCCATAAACCCTTGCTACCTCCTCTATTAGATCAATATCCCTCTCCACATCCGGTCTGTGAGAAGGCACATTCAGGGTTATTCTGCCTTTCTCTTCAGAATAAACACTGAATTCTAAAAGCCTTAAATATTCTTTTATTTCATCAATTGAAATCCGTGTTCCCAGCACACTGTTTACCCTTTCTGCTGTCAAGGCAATCATCTTTCGTCTTTGCGGAATTCCGCCTGCATCCAAGTGCCCGTGAATTTCTTTTCCACCGCATTCTTTAACTATCATATCAGCCGCCCGGTACAGAGAACGCAAAACCCATTCAGGATCCACGTTTCTTGAAAACCTGTATGATGCCTCTGTGTTTAACCCCGCTCTCTTCTGGGTTCTCGAGATGTTTTTGGGATTAAAAAATGCGCTTTCCAAGAGCACCTTTTCGGTATTTTCGGATACAGCGGAGTCCAGTCCACCCATAACCCCGGCTAATGCCAGGGGACCTTCCCTGTCGGCAATTATAATGTCGTCAGGATCAAGTTTTCTTTTCTTTTTATCGAGAAAGAGAAGCTCCTCTTCTCTCTCCGCCTTTCTTACCCATATCTCTTTTCCTTTGATTTTGTCAGCGTCAAAGGCGTGTAGGGGCTGCCCGGTTTCAACCATAATATAATTGCATATGTCCACGACATTATTTAATGGCCTTATTCCGCAATCCCTTAAACGTTTTTTGAGCCAAATGGGGGATTCAGCCACATTAACATTTTCTATTATTTTTAAAGAATAATAAGGACAGGATTTTTCATTTTTTATTTCAATACAATAATTATTCGCCGTCTTATCCCCAGAACTGCAAACCCCGGTATCCGGATATTTCATTTCGCATTTATACCTGACTGAAAGCTCTCTTGCAATCCCTATTATTGAAGCGCAGTCACCCCTGTTGGGAGTCAGCTCTATTTCCAATACCTTTCCGGTATTACCCTCAGTAATTGACTCTACTTCAAGCCCCAGCAGTGTTAAATCTTCAGCAATATCGTCCGGCATGTTTTCAATATCCATATATTCTTTTAACCAATCTATCGGAACATGCATTTTTAAAACTGCTCCAGAAATCTTTTGTCATTCTGAATAAAATATCTTATATCATCAATTCCGTATTTAAGCATCGCTATCCTTTCCACCCCCATTCCAAATGCGAACCCCTGCCACTTGTTTTTATCTATGCCGCAGTTTTCCAGCACATTGGGATCAACCATGCCCGCCCCCAGTATTTCCAGCCATCCCTTTCCTGAACACGAAGAACACCCTTTCCCCATGCATATAGTACAGCTAATATCAACCTCCGCTGAAGGCTCTGTAAAAGGAAAAAAAGAAGGCCTAAAACGGGTCTTTACCTTTCCTCCAAAATATTTTCTTGTGAAACATTCAAGGACACCCTTGAGGTGAGAAAAACTGATTTTCCTGTCTATCATCAACCCCTCGACCTGGTGAAACACCGGAAGATGGGATGCATCAAGGGTATCACGCCTATAACATTTTCCGGGAGCAACAAGCTTAACCGGAGGTTTAGATTCTTTCATTACTCTTATTTGAACAGGGGAGGTGTGTGTTCTTAGCAGCCAGTTTTCATCAACGTAAAATGTATCCTGCATATCCCTGGCAGGGTGGTCTTTCGGGAAATTGAGAGCTGTAAAATTATTGTATTCTGTCTCTATTTCCGGGCCGTATGCAACCCCGAACCCCATTGATATAAACAGGGAAGTTATTTCATCCATAGTCCTGGCAGCAGGATTTCTCCCCGGGTATCTGTAATGCTCTACAGGCAAGGTGGGGTCAAAAAACTCTTTCTTTGATTTCTCTTTTCTTATGCTGTTTTTCTGCTTCTCAATTAAATTTTCTATTTCTTTTTTTAAGCTGTTAAGTTTCTTCCCCCAGAGAGGCCTTTCCTGGTGAGGTATCCCTCCGAGCTCTTTAAAAAGTGATGTCACAACCCCTTTACGGCCTATGTATTTTGACCTTGCCTTGTCCAATTCGCCGGCATTTTGGGATTTTAACACCTCATGGGGCGCCTCACTTTTTATCTTATTGTACTTCTCTTTGAAATTCACTTGTCAAGCATCCTGTCAAGGTGGTCCTTTGCCATTTTATGTTCGGGATCCAGCTCAAGGGCCTTAAGATAGTTCTCTTTTGCCTTATCAAAATCGTTCGAACTTTCATACGATATGCCAAGATTGTAGAAAACATCGGGTAAATTTTTATTTACCTTTAGAACCTCTTTAAATTCCCTTATGGCAAACTCATATTTTTCGTTGACAAAATAGAATTTACCCTTCTCTATTCTGTCGTTTATATTAATCTCGTTATTTTCGTTTTCGTTATTCACTTCATTTCCCTGAATTTTTCAGCCTCATTCTGAGGGCATACAAGTATTATGCTATCTCCCCTTTCAATAGTCGTTTCGGCTTCCGGCGGAGCAATTATTTTTTCTCTGTAATCAGAATGACTTTCATTGTTTATAAAGGGCTTTTTCTTTTTAATTGCAATTATATTTGCATTGTACTTTGACCGAATTTCAAGTTTATGGAGTTCTTTTCCTATAAACTTTTTCGGAGCACTTATTTCAACCATTGCCAGGTTCGGCGCCAGTTCCAATTCATTGTATCCAGGCCATACAAGCTGACGGGATATTGACTGAGCAACGTCCTTTTCCGGATAAACAACCCTGTTTGCTCCAATCTTTTTTAATACATTCCCGTGAAGAGGCGACTGGGCTTTTACTATAAGCAAAGGTACTTTCAGTTCTTTTAATAGAAGCGTTATGAGAATGCTGGCCGCCATATTCGTTCCTATTGAAACCACTGCAGCCTCAACATCAGATACCCCCAGGTCCTTTAAAGCGTCTATGTCCGTAGCATCTGCTTCAACTACCGAGGTGAATTCATTTTCATATTCCCTTACCTTCTCAGGGTCTTCTTCTATAGCAAGCACCTCACCGCCAAATTCTTCCAGGTACCTGGCGATTGCTGTTCCGAATCTTCCTAGACCTATAACCGCAAAATTTTTCATATAAGTTCCTTTACCCTATGGCTATTTCCTGTTCAGGATATCTATAATTCTTTTTCTTTTTCCTGCGCAGAAAAGCCGCTCCTACCGTTACCGGACCCAAACGACCACAAAACATAATTAGTATTATAAGTATTCTTCCGGTTTTACTCAAGCTGTCTGTTATCCCCGTGGATAACCCTACGGTTCCGAATGCGGATATAACCTCAAACATCAGTTCTTTTACCGAGAATCCTTCAACTGCCGAAAGAAACAAAGTTATAAAAACAACGAAAATCAGACTCAGCATAAAAACTGCAACGGAGTTGCCTGCGGTTTTCTCTTTTATTCTTCTCTTAAACATATTAATGTCTTGTTGATCCGATAGAACGCTTTTTACTTTTCCATATATCACGGAAACGGTTGTTGTCTTAACCCCTCCAGCAGTTCCTCCCGGAGAAGCCCCTATAAACATAAGAACAATAGTGAAGAGGGTTGTGAAATTCACCAGTCCGGCCGTAGGCACCATGTTAAAACCTGCCGTTCTGGGAGTTGTAGCCTGAAAAAAGGAAATAAGAACCTGCCGGGCGAGCGGCATCCCTGAAATTGTCCGGGGGTTGTTTCTTTCAAATAAAAAGAAAAGGATGGTGCCTGCTGCCAGTAGAATAACAGTCAGATTTAAAACTATCCTGGAATGAACAGACAACCTGTATTTTTTTCCCTTTAGCCTTGATTTTGCAAAACCAGTTAAATCATCTATCACTATATAACCTATGCCCCCGGTTATAATCAGCATTGAAAAAAGAATAACGGAAACCGGGTCTTCTCTTAACGGTGTAAGAGAAGACCCGAACAGGTCAAAACCGGCATTGCAAAAAGCCGAAATTGAATGAAAGGCCGCGTTATAAACCGTCTCGGATAAAGAGGTGAACATACCCCTCATTCTCCACGTAAGTATTAATGTTCCTGCCAATTCAAAAAAGAGAATTATCCCTGCAACCTTTGCCAGAAATACGGAAACACTTATATTTTTTTTTCCGCTTACTTTCTGAACAAGAAGCCGCCCTTTTATATTAACGCCCCTTTTTAAAAGCAATACAAGCATACTGGCAAGTGCCATGTACCCCAATGCCCCCAGCTGTATTAAAAGAAGAATGACCCCCTGTCCGAAACCCGTGAAAAAAACGCCGGTTTCCTTTACGGTTAAACCCGTTACACATACTGCGGAAGTAGCTGTGAAAAGCGCATCTATAAAACCTATCGGCTCTACTGTGGAAACCGGTAGCATTAGCAATACTGTGCCTGCTATTATAAATAGGGCAAAGAGTATTATTAATGTTCTAGACGGGTTGAAATTTTTATGCTTAGGCATTTGTAGCCGCCCGGCTTTTTATTGGAATGTCAGTCTTTTACAAACTTGATTATATCTGCAAAAGCCTCCGGATCTTTCAAAATTATGTCCTGCATTGCCTTTCTGTCAAGAAAGACATTTTTTTCTTTTAATGATGATATGAATTTTGAATAGCTTATCCCATTTGCTTTACATGCGGAATTTATTCTGCTTATCCATATGCGCCTCATAGTTCTTTTTTTTGCTTTCCTGTCCCGCGTTGCATACTGCATGCTTTTTTTAAGCTGATTTTTTGCGCTGCGGTACTGCCTTGAGTTACTGCTCCTGTATCCTTTGGCTGACTTCAAGTATTTTTTATGCTTTCTTTTTTTGTTTTTTCCTCTTTTTACTCTCATGATTTTTTTCCTAAAAGTGACTTTATATTCTTTTCATCTTCCTTCCTCACTATTGCAGAAGAACGAAGTTTTCTCTTCTTTTTTGAGCTCTTTTTACTCATCAGATGCGAGGTGGATGCATGATGTCTTTTTACTTTCCCTTTACCCGTTATCTTAAACCTCTTTTTTGCTCCTGAATGTGTTTTGTTTTTATTTTTTGCCATTTGAATTTCCTTCCGATGTCGGAACCAGCAGCATGGACATATAAAATCCTTCGAAATTAGGCTCGTTCTTACACTCTGCTGTCCCTTCCAGCTTTTTTATCATAGCCGTTAGAATTTCTTTTCCCACATCAAGGTGCTCCTTCTGTCTGCCCTTAAACATCATATTAACTTTTACTTTATGCCCATCTTTCAGGAATTTTTTTATTTTGTTGAACTTGACTTTTAAATCATGCTTTCCGATGTTTGGAGAGAGCCTTATCTGCTTCATCTGCGCCGTCTTTGACTTTTTCCGGTTTTCCTTCTTTTTCTTTTTCATCTCGTAATAATAACGGCTGTAATCCATTATTTTACAAACCGGAGGTTTTGCTTTCGGAGCAACCTCAACTAAATCCAACCCGTCTTCGGTGGATTTTTTGAGCGCTTCACTTTTCTCCACCTTTCCGACTTTCTCACCGTCTTTGCCTATTAAAAGAACTTTTGAAGCTCTTATTTCTTCATTAATCCTTAGTTTTATTTTATCCGAAGTTATGCTGTTACCTCCTGTAATTTTCTCCCAAATTTTTAATATAAAAAGCTGTTAAGCCCGTTTTAACTCTATTTTTATAACAAAATGCAAAATATATGTCAACACCCTCTTGATTTTTATCATTCCAATAATATAATTTACATAGTATGAAAAAGCAACCGCTGATAATAGAAAATTTAAGTAAAACGTATCTGCAGGCTCATATCGGCAGAAAAAATAAAACCAGGGCCCTGCGCGGGGTAAACCTGAAGCTTGAAAACAATGAAATATTCTCACTGATAGGTTTAAACGGTTCCGGTAAAACAACTGCCATAAAATTAATTCTTGGTCTCATACACCCGGATACCGGAAAAGTAAAAATATTCGGAAACCCTCATTTTTCCAGCTCTTCTAAACGAAAAACCGGTTATCTTCCGGAAATGCCTTATTTTAGCAGGAATTTCAGCCCGGTTGAGATATTAAAATTCTGGGGCAGTTTAAGTGATATTCCTAAAGATAAGTTAAAAAAAAGAATTCATGCCGTACTTAACTACACATCACTTACAGGAGCCGAACACAAAAAACTCAACTCTTTTTCAAGGGGTATGTTGCAGAGGCTTGGCCTGGCTCAGGCTCTGCTGTCCGACCCTGAGCTCCTGATACTGGACGAACCTATGGGAGGGCTGGACCCCAGGGGCATAATTGAGATAAGAGATCACATGAAAAAACTGAAAGAGCGGGGAAAGACTATATTTTTCTCCTCACACATTATATCAGAGGTTGAAAAAGTGGCTGACAGGGTTGCCGTTTTACATAAGGGAAAAATTTTAAAAATAACAGAACCTCACTCCAGGCTTGAAGATGAATTTTTATCTATTATAAGCGAACATGAAAAAAACAGCAAATAAAATATATCAGATTGCAAAATTCACCTTATTAGAAAATCTTAAGAGAAAAAATTTTTTAATTTTGTTTCTTTTTGTAATTATAATAAGCGGGAGCGGTATTCTATTTTCAATGCTCGCTCCGGATAAAGAAGTGAGGGTTATAACTGATCTCGGAACCGCATCAATTGAACTTTTTGCTTTTCTGACTGCGGCGTTTGTATCCGTAAAAATGATTCTTCAGGAGATGGAGAATAGAACTGTATATCTTATACTCTCAAGGCCCGTAAAGAGGTGGACGTATATAGCCGGACGCTTTCTGGGAATAGCAGCTCAAACCGCCTTTTATATTATATTTATGACATCTGCACTCGCACTTCTGCTTCTGATTAAAGGATGGAGCTGGGATTTTTATCTTGTGGGGATTTCAATCTCAATATTCTTTAAAGTTCTTATTGTTATTTCATTTTCAATTATGTTTTCCCTCTTATCAACATCCAGCGCTTCTTCCTTTCTGTCTATTTTTTTCCTCTGGAGCCTGGGACACTTTTCTGATGACCTGCTGGTTTTAGGCGAAATGCTGGCCGAATCCGGAATCCACATAACTCCGCTATTGAGAATAATATATTATATAATCCCCAACTTCAACATCCTTAACTACAAAGATTTCTATCATGTGAGGGCTCCGCTATCGGCAAACTTTCTGTTCTCATGCGGATATGCGCTGGGATACTCCCTTGTAGTACTGCTTATATCTGTTATTCTTTTTGACAGCAAGGAACTATGACAAAAAAGGCGCTTTTAATATTATTTCTGCTTTTTACAGTTATTTCTTTCAATATGACAGACAAAAGCCCGGTTTACCCCTCGCTTTTCACCAAAGAGTTTCCTTTAAGCACTCCGGGTATATTTCTTTCCTCTACGCTCGGAATGCGCAGGCTGGCCGCTGATATCGTCTGGATTCAGTCTCTGCAGTATTATTCAAGGGTCGGCAGGATCCCTGATTCAACTGTAGTAAATGGTGAGAAGAAACTCTTTCCGGAACTAATACATTACTGGCAGCAGGTTATCCGTCTTGACCCTCTTTTTATAAGCGCTCATCTTACCGGCCCCATAACCCTTGGATGGAACCTGGAAAGAACAGAAGAGGCAATAAAACTCCTAGACGAAAGCATCGAAACTATTGAAAAAATGAATACGCTGCTTGACGAAAAAGAACTTTTAGAAAGTGAAATTGAACATCTTCTTATGGTAGGGGATAAAAGAAACCTTGAAGAAGTAAAATGGAAACTGCTTACCTTAAAAACCGTTTTGATATTTTTAGAAGAGGGCGAAGTTGGTGAAGCTTCCCGGGAGCTTGAATCAATAGCTTTTAAGGAAAATGCCCCTGAAGAAATAAGGATTATGCTGGCCCAAATATACCAGCAGGAAAAAAGCTATGACGAAGCGCTTAAAATGTGGCTTTATATAAACAATACAACACGGTGTGATTCAGTTAAAGGCCTCTCTGCAAGAAAGATTCAAAAGCTTAAAAAAGCTATTTTTTTAAACTGATTTCTTTTAACAGAATATTTTTAAACTCTTCAGGGGTGTATGTGCCTTCTTCACCCTCCGAAAGCTTTCTTACCGATACACGTCCTGAATCTATCTCTTTGTCTCCTATGACCGCCATATAAGGTGTTTTCATTTTTCTTGACTGCCATATTTTTTTCCCGAGTTTCTCATTCTTATTATTAACATTAACCCTTATGCCGGAATCTAACATCATTTTTTTTAGTCTGTAGCAGTATTTGTGATGTTTTTCCGAAATGGGTATAAACTCAACCTGAACGGGAGAAAGCCATAAAGGAAATCTGCCTCCGTAGTGTTCAATAAGTATTCCAAAGAAACGCTCAAGCGAGCCGAATAGAGCCCTGTGTATCATTACCGGTTGTTCTCTGCGGCCTTTTTCATTTACATATTCAAGTGAAAATTTCTCAGGAATATTAAAATCAACCTGTATGGTTGAACACTGCCACATACGCTCTAAAGAGTCCTTAATTTTCACATCAATTTTCGGGCCGTAAAAAACCCCTTCCCCTTCATCTACTTCATAATCCAGGCCCGCCTTTTCCATTCCTCTTCTAAGGGCAGTTTCTGCCTGTTCCCACCGTGATTTTTTTCCAATGAATTTTTCCGGTCTTGTGCTTAAAAAGATTTCATATTCATGAAAACCGAAAGTGGAAAGAATATGAACAATAAATTCAAGCGTTTTCTTTATCTCTTTCATCATTTGATCAAAGCGGCAGAAAATATGAGCATCATCCTGTGTAAATCCTCTCACCCTCATAAGTCCATGTAAAACCCCCGGTTTCTCATACCTGTAAACAGTACCCATCTCAGCCCACCTCACAGGAAGGTCGCGATACGAGCGAATACTGCTTTTATAGATTATTATGTGCCCGGGACAGTTCATAGGTTTTAATATATAATCGTCCCCATCGTTGAAATCCATAATTGGAAACATGTTTTCCCTGTAATAATCAAGGTGCCCGGAAGTACTCCATAGATGACTTTTAGAAACATGCGGAATATTAACCATCTCATACTCATTTTTCTGATGCTCCTTAATCCAGAAATCTTCGATAACCCTTCTTACAGCTGCGCCTCGCGGATGCCAGAATACAAGACCCGGCCCGGCAGTTTCGGGATGAATAGTGAAAAGTTCAAGTTCATTTCCCAGTTTTCTGTGGTCTCTTTCTTTAGCCATCTCTCTTCTTTTTAAAAATTTCTCAAGATCTTCTTTTTCATTAAAGACCGTTCCGTATATCCGGCTCAACATAGGGTTGCTTTCTTTTCCCTTCCAGTATGCCCCGGATACTTTCAGAAGCTTAAAATTAGCTATCTGTGAAGTATTGCGAATGTGAGGGCCTCTGCATAAGTCAACAAATTCTCCATTTTCATAAATATTTATAGGTTCATCTTCAGGGAGTTTCTTTATCAGCTCAATTTTATACGGCTGTTTTTCAAATATTTTCAGGGCTTCGCTCCTGGTTATTTTCTGATTACGGAAGGATTGATTTTCCTTAATTATTTTTTTCATTTCTTCTTCTATTTCTGGAAGGTCGTTTTCAGATATTTTCTCCGGAATATCAAAATCATAATAGAAACCGTCTTTAATAGCCGGCCCAATTCCAAGTTTAACATCATTGTAAATGCGCATAACCGCCTGCGCCATTACATGTGAAGTGGAATGCCTTAATTTCTCCAATTGTCTGTATTTACTGCTTTTATCCATTTTTTTAATATCCTGTTTAAATCTCATTGTATTTTAATACCCATATAATTCCGGGTGTGTCAATGGTGGGCGGTACTGGACTCGAACCAGTGGCCTCTTGCGTGTCGAGCAAGCACTCTAAACCAACTGAGCTAACCGCCCATATTCATTATGGAGGCGCGGGCCGGATTTGAACCGGCGGATAGCGGTTTTGCAAACCGTTCCCTTAGTCCACTTGGGTACCGCGCCTATCTGGTGCCGAGGGCGGGATTTGAACCCGCACGGGATTAACCATACGGCCCTCAACCGTACGTGTCTGCCAGTTCCACCACCTCGGCATAATATTAGTTATAAAGAACCTGGATTGCCTGTATTTATTACAGTGCCTTAATCTTGCGGAACTATAGGTGCTTCCTGCCCTGGAGCCTCTTCAACCGGTGGTTCTTCTCCCGGCTCAGGCATTGTTTCTTCATCCTGCCACGGTACTGCGGGCGCTTCACGCTGGGGAACTCCCTGCCTGTCAAGTATACTCTCGGTATGAACCCTTGTTGATCTGACCGTAAGTATAAGAGAAGTGAGAAAAAATATTACTGCAAGAGTAACTGTTGCTTTCTTAAGAAAAACATCTCCTGAAGGCGAGCTTAACACATCATCCATACCTGAACCGCCTCCGACGAGCCCCGATAATCCTCCTCCTTTTCCCTGCTGAAGAAGTATTATCAATATCAGCAGGATTGCCGCTATAACATGTATTGTTGTTATTATAGTTTGCATGGTAAGAATATATAGCAAATTCAGATATGTTTGTCAATTTATATCAATAAGAAAACCCAGCCATCTATTTTACAGTAAAATATCTTATCGCAAAATAAGGAGAACAGTTTCTTTAGATGTACCTTTACATTTTACTATCATACTTGTAAGTGTTAAGTTTTCATCACCGCCAAGCACTATAGTTTCAATATCCTCTTTTCTATTGAAAAGTTTTTCTATTTCGTCTTTAATAACCTTCAGCGAAACATCACAAGTTCCTGAATTTTTTACAGCCTCCAGAATTTCCAGCCCTATTTTATCTGTCGGGGCGGGCATCATTTTTCTCAGAAATCTATTCATATACAGTATATTATGGTTTTTTTCCACAAGCGCGATTCCTACCGGTATATTATCAAGCAGCCTTAAGGCAAACGAAGACGTTCTCCCTTTCGTAGTATCAGATAATGAAAGCCTGATTTTTCTTTCTTCCGTAACTGAAGCCGTTATAGATCGTTTTCTATTTAGTTTTTCATCCCTGAATTTTTTCAATCTCTTCAAATTTATTTTCAGTCTGATTTTTTCAATTATCTCGGGCAGACTATGTAAATCATCGGTTTTTCCTAAAATGCAGTCAGCTCCATTTTTAAGAGCATTAAGCGCTGTTTCTTCATTGGCCTCCTTAGTTAGTAGAACTACTCCAGTAATTACATTTTGACTCCTTATTTCTCTTAATAAATCAAAGCCGTTTTTATCATAGTCAATTATTACGATATCACACCTGTAATTAAAAGCATTTTTAAAAGCATCACTGTATCTTTCCGAGTGATTAACTAAAGAGACATCTGTTGGTATCTTTTTTAACATAAGTTCAACTAAATTCCGGGAAACCCCCGCAACATCGACTCTTGTCAAACCCACATTTTCACAAAGTTCTCTATATTCGCTGTGGCATTTTTTTAACAGACCCACCATTGTTCCTTTATTGACCGGTTTTTTTATATAACAGGAAGCTCCGGACTGAATCATTTTTAGTGCCGCCTCATCTTTTCCAAAGCCCGAAACAGCAATTACCTGGACAAAAGGATAAATATTTTTTAACCTGCTTAATACTGCCGCTCCGTTATTGTCAGGCAACATGTAGTCCAGAAGTACAACTCCGGGAAACTCATTTTCTGCTGTCTTTAAGGCTTTTCTGCCGTTTTCTGCAGTAAATACTTTAAATTTTATTTCTTCAGCTATTTTGCAGAAATATTTCAAAATGTCGGGATCATCATCAACGATAAGTAATTTTCGAAGAGAATCTTTCTGATTATTATAAATGCGTGATTTTAAATTTCCATACATTATCAATTAAATATTAACCCGAAAACCTGAATATTTCAATATCCGGCTTTTTTATGATGACAAGTTTATTTTTTTAGTTAAATTTTAAAGGTTTATGAGCCTGATTTGTATATTTTAAGTTCCTGTCCCGGTTGGATTGTACTTGTGGACAGGTTATTCCATTCTTTTATTTCCGCCATACTGACATTGTACCTGCGGGAGATATTCCAGATATTTTCGCCCCTGCGGACCCGGTGCCGAACGACCCTTCTGAGCATTCTGTCAATTTCATTTTTGGAGAGATATCTCTCTGACTCTGGAGCTTCGGTATAATTCTTCACAAACCTATCATATGTTTCTGCCGGAAGCCTTATACTGTATTTATCTCCGGGAGGTGTAACCATCTGCCTTAACTCGGGATTTAGCATATGTATTTCTTCTGTACTTCTTTCACTGTATTCTGCCACTTTCCTTAAATCCATAGCATCGTTTACCTCAAACTCTTTCCATTCGTAAGATTCGGCATATATGGAATTAAAACCAAAGAGCTGCGGTTCGCGTACAATGAAAATCGCCGCCATTATTTTAGGTATGAAATCCTCGGTTTCTGAAGGAAGATATAGAGCCCAGAAATCATTGGTATTCCACCTTCTTATCCTACGATTTACGGCTGTAGGGCCGTAATTGTAAGCTGCAAGGGCCAGGTGCCAGCAATCAAATTCTTCATAAAGCTCACTTAAAAACTGAATGGCTGCTTCTGTCGATTTATAAGGGTCCCTTCTCTCATCAATCCAGTAATTTACCGCAAGCCCGAAGTGCTCTCCTGTAGCCTGCATAAACTGCCACAGCCCCATAGCATTTACCCTGGAGCGCGCGAAAGGATTATATCCTGACTCTATTACAGGAACATAGGACAAATCTTCAGGCAAGCCTTCTTCATTAAGCCTTTTCTTTATATGGTCTATATATTTTTTTGACCTGTTTATCCATCTTTTAAAGTGATCTCTGCCCCTTCCTGTATAATAGTTTAGCCACTTTTCAACCCTGGTATTCCATACAAGCGGGAATAAATCACTTTCAACCACGGCGGTTTTTGATTCTCCAAGATGATTGGCTCTTATTCTGAGTACGGCTACTTCACCATGAAACCTCTCATAATCAGTTTTACCAAGGCTTTCCTTTAGTTGAAATAGTCTTATTATTGCTTTGTCACATAAATTTCTGGCTTCAGCAACCTTTTCATCCTCTATTAAATTTGAAATGTCATTTATATAATTTTTCATTTCCAGAATATTTTTGTCATGGTATGTTTCTGGAATATCCGCCGGCGTTTCCGCCTTTCTGAAAGATGCGCACCCGGATGTCAATAAGAATGACGCTAAAAAAACAATGCTTAAATTCATCTTATTCATTGTCTTTTCGCCTTTTTTCTTTTTCCTGAAGCTCTTTTTGAATATCTTTTATGTTTCCTTTTAATAACTGTTCCCCCTTTCTGTCATGTTTACAAATTATTTTTATGTGAGCGCCTTCATACGGCTTAAACCCCAGCAAATCTGCCGGAACTGTGACACTGCCATAATTTCTAATATTTATTACAGCCTTATCTGTATCTTCTATTCTGTCAATCACGCCGTTTATAATATTCATTAATTTTTTTATTTCTAATCGTTTATAGAAACTATAATAAATATTTTTGTTTTTATCAAAAAAGTTACAGGTTTTTTTTATTTCTTTTTTTCTTTGTGAATAAAACTTCCGGCTTTCATACGTCTTACTTTTTCTATATCGTAGCCTTGAATTTTTAGCCAATCAACAAATTTATGATGAAAAACATTATATTCTTCCCAATGGTCGCCAACTTCATCAACAAAATCAATTTTTACATTTTTATCATTGGGGTTTACTTTACGTC
>PWEK01000006.1 GCA_003553445.1 Elusimicrobiota bacterium | reverse complement strand
TGCATAAATTACGAGATAAGGAATTTCACATGGGGAGCGGGGTTGAGGTATGAGGGGTTTATGATTGACTATTCAATGGGGCTGACCTCGGCAATGAATAACGAACATACGGTTATGGTTAAATATGATTTTTAAAAAGAAAACAAAGTATATGTTCTTAGGGTTCTTTTTCCTTATATCGATTTCATCATCCCATGGGGGAGAGAAGTTTGAAAAAGAGGAGCTTTCTCACGGGTTGGGGCGCTCCGCAGCCGCCTGGGGCGACTATACAAATAACGGCTACCTTGACCTGGTAACTATAGGCCGGGATAGCGACGGCAACCGCAGAACCCTGCTGTATGAGAACCGCGAAGGAGAACTTAAAGAGGCCGCGCACGGTATAAAAGCGCTAGACCTTGGAAGCGAACATTTCGGGGGTGTTGTCTGGGCTGATATAAATAACAGCGGCCGGTTAGACCTGATTCTGGCAGGTATGGATGAAGAAAGAGAAAGGAATGTTTTAATATATGAAAACAGGATGGGGGATTTTAGCAGTTTCGGAAAACAGGAATTGACGGAGCCGGATGAGAGGGTCTCGGCGCTGGCGTTAGCTGATTTTAACAATAACGGCCTTCTGGATCTGGCTGTGGGAACAATGAACAATGATGAGCCGCCTATGATATATGAAAACCGGGGGGGGGAATTCAGCCTTTCGGAAGTTCAGCTTGAGTTCGGGGTGGGTGTTAACGATATGATATGGGCTGACCTTAATAACAGCGGCTGGCCGGATTTGATTGTAATAGGCCAGGGGCCTGACCCCGAAAGAAACCCAAAAACTGTTATATACGAAAACAGGGGCGGTTCCTCTTTTGTAGAGCATGTTTCCGGAGAGGGAAAACCCATTGAGGAGGGTTTCGTTCTTGGTTCAATCGCCGCCGGAGATTACAACAACAACGGCTGGATAGACCTGGCGATATCAGGTGAATGCCTGGAGGTAGATTCATTATTACCTTCAACCGCAACGGTGATTTACACGAACATGAGCGGTGATTCGTCCCAGGAAGGTATAAAATTCAGCTCCTCAACCCTGGATGTCGGGGTTTATAACAGCTCTCTGGCCTTTGGCGATTACAGCAATAACGGATATCTGGACCTGGCTTTATGCGGTATTACCCATGATGATAAGGACGACGAAAAAAGTGAAATATACATGAGGGTATATAAGGGGCCTGATTTTGAAGAATATGAGGAATCTATAGAAAGTATGAATTTCGGCCTTCAGCGCGGCGGCGCTGTATGGGGGGATATGGATAATTCCGAATTTCCGGACCTGGCGGTTCTGGGGGAGGATCATGTGGATTCTGATGAGGCTGATAGAAAAGCCTTTATTTTAAGAAACACCGGAGACGGCTCGGGGTTTGCGCCTGCGGCGGTTTCCACATCAACCATGGTTTCTCATTACAGCGACGGAAAACTTTATCTTATGTGGGATAAGCCCGAAGGGATGGGAGAGCACGAGGATTACTACTACAATTTCAGGGTGGGAACCTCCGAAGGCACTGATGATATAGTTCCATCCAGGTACGGCTCGCCTCTAATGGGCAACTACATAACCAAGGCAACTACGAGCACTTTTGTTGATGAATATAAAGATCAGGTGCCCGGCCTTTCCGAGAGGGATTACGTAAGGGTTTTTGAGGTTTCCGGAAATAACTATGTCTGGGCTATACAGTCTATAGACGCTTCGCTGGGACGCTCCTGGTCCGATTACGAGGTTGACTCCGGATGGTCTGAGGAGCAGGTTTTTATCGATGAGACTCCGCCAGAAGGATATCCGGGAAAACCGAACGTTCCGGGAGAGCATATCTATGAAAGGGAGATTGTTTTTACGCTAGATAAGGGAAGCGCCGAGGACCCTGAAACCGGGATATACGGGGCTTACATTGAAGTCATGGAAAAGGATGATAGAGGCGAAAGGGTTGTTCAAGAGAAGGAGCTTTCGGAAAGAGGCGCCAGAAAAGTCTGGAGAGACGGGCGGGCCGAGTACAGCTTCACCGGTGAATACAATAAGACATACCGCTTGAGATGCAAAGCGCGCCACGGTTACGGTATAAGCCTTCCCACATCAACTTACCTGGAGGGCAAACCCGATGGCATGAGCGAGGATGAGTGGAGGTGGAACCCTGATTCCCTCCATTACACTTCCGAGGGGCCAAATGAGGGCTGGTCCGAGTGGAGCGATCCAGTCACCCCTGTTGAACTCACGAGCACAAGAAATAATTTTATTACTGTTCCCGGAGAACAGGAGACCGAAGTGGCTGTTTTTGCAAAATCTTCCGGAAATGCTAAAATCAGGGTGTTTGACATTATGGGAGGGCATGTCGTAACCCTCCTGGATGAAAAAATACCCGCCGGGAATAAGGTTGTAGGCTGGGATGCCACGGATAAAAACGGCTCCGTTGTTGCCAGCGGGGTGTATTACATAAATATTCAGTTTGCGGGAGAAGAAAATACGGAAAAAGTGGTGGTGGTAAAATGAAAAGGAAGAAGGGATTTACATTAATAGAACTGTTGATAGTCATCGTAATCATGGGCCTTATAGGCCTGGGTATATTCAGGTTTTTCCGCAATGCTTTTCATTCTTTCTGGATGAGCAGGGACAGGGTTGATGTTGTGGGCCAGGCAAGGGTTGCAATGGAAGAGATGTCAACCTATATAAGGCAGGCCTCGGATGAACCCATTGAAATAAGCCCCGACAATGAAAGGATAGATTTTTTTATAGAAAGGGACGAGGGGGAGTGGTTCGATGATGACAGGGAAGTAAGCTATTACAGGGAGGGAAATTCGCTCAACAGGCGTTTCGGGGGGGTAAGCACGACTCTTGTGGATTCCGGGGTTGATTCTTTTTATGTCTGGTATGATTCATCCACCGCTTCAAGGTTCGAGGTTGTAGGTGCTTCGCTTACGATTACAAGGGGTGATGAGAAATCCGAGTTTGACAGAAAAATAATGCTGAGGGGAAGAAGGTCCGGGCAATGAGTGAGGGCTGTTTTATTACCCTGGAGGGTCCCGAAGGCGCGGGAAAGTCTACCCAGGCGGAGATGCTGCTTGAGCTGTTTAGGAAAGCCGGCAGGGAGGTTTTGAGAACCAGAGAGCCCGGCGGGGTGAAGCTTTCTGAGAAAATACGAGAGCTTGTACTGGACATAAAAAATGAGAATATGTGTCCGGAAGCCGAACTTTTTCTGTATGCCGCAGCCCGCGCGCAGCACACCGGGGAAGCTATACTTCCCGCCCTGAAAAGCGGGAAAAGTGTAATCTGCGAAAGATATACTCACGCAAGCATTGCTTATCAGGGATACGGCAGGGGCCTTGGTGCCGGAAAAGTAAAAAAAATAAATGAAATTTCAAGTATGGGTTTAAACCCGGACATCACATTTGTCCTGGATATTGAAGCCGCAAGGGGCCTTGCCCGGATAAAGGGTTCGGAAAGATGCCTTGACCGCCTGGAGTCTGAAGATATAGATTTTCACAGAAAAGTCAGAAAGGGGTATCTCGATATGGCGCGCAGTGATAAGGATGTTATAATAATTAATGCACAGATGCCTCTTGAAAAGGTTCACGGCAGTATAGCCGGGGAATTAAAAAAGAGGGAAATGATTTGAACTTCAGTAGCGTTTGCGGGCACAATAAAAATATTGATTTTTTAAAAAAGCTCTTTTTCCGGGACAGGTTGCCACACGCCCTTCTTTTTTCCGGCCCGGCAGGGGTCGGAAAGCGCAGGGTTGCGGCCGCCCTGGCTGCCTTTCTTAACTGCCTGAATCCGGATGAGAAAGGGGCATGCGGGGAGTGCTCCAACTGCAGAAAACTTTCATCGGGAAATCAGGCCATGGTGAGGTTTGTGGGGTCTTCGAAAGATGAAGAAGAGATGAATATTCAGTTTAAAAACGGCAGCCGGATTCTTTTAAAGAACACTATTGCGGGGAGTAAACGGGGCGGCAAAAAAAAGACCCGGAAAATTAATATTGACCAGATAAGGGAGGTGATAAGGCAGGCGGCTTTGAAGCCCTTCAGCGACGGGATGAAGGTTTTTATAATAGATGATGTAGCTCAGGCAAGTATCGAGGCCGTTAACTCTTTATTGAAAGTTCTTGAAGAGCCGCCGCGGAATACGTTTTTTATACTTATTACTTCAAAAAAAGCTCTGTTGCTTCCGACGGTAGTATCCAGGTGCCAGGGGCTTGAGTTCTCCTTTTTAAAAGGAAAGGAGATGCATGAGTACATAGATAACTATATTGAACCCGGAAAAAAACAGGCTGCCGAAAGCTGCGTGGAAGCGGCAGGCGGCTCTCCCGGAAAACTGCTGGAGCTAATGGAAGCTGACAGCGCGGATTTTAAGAAAACCAGGATAGAGAATTTTTTTGAAGAAGTTGACAGATGGTGCGGGGATTCAGCAACATGTCAAAAGAAACTTGCCGTAATGCTTGAAAAAGAAGCTCTGCGGTTCAGGGATAAACCTGACAGGGAATCCTGCCGCAGGGTTACGCTTATTGATGATGCAATAGAGGCGGTAAAGAAAAATGCCAACCCCTCGCTTGCGGTTTCCAACCTTTTTTTACAACTCGGAAAAGTTGATTTGTAATAGAAAATTATTTATTTTATAAGTAATGATTGCAGTAACAGTTGAAATGAGAGAGTTGAGGGAGAAATACCCCGCAAGGCCCGGCAGGGTAAAGCTCCAGCCGGGTGACAGGGTGCTTGTCGCCACATCTACCGGTCTTGAGATAGGGAGTATTATAGAGACCGGCAGAAATATTCATGATAAGAAAATAGAGATGAAGGTGGTCAGGGCTCTGACTGAAGATGACTATAGAATATTAAGAGAGAACAGAAAAAAGTCCGAAGAGGTTAAGCCCGAAATAATGAAAGCGGTAAGGGAGGAAAATCTGAATATGTGCCTTACCAAAGTATGTTACACATATGACAGGCAGAAGCTTTTCGTATACTACACCGCTCCCGAAAGAATCGATTTCAGAAACCTTATAAGGAACCTGGGGGGGAAATATAAAATAAGGATTCAGATGGTTCAGATAGGGATAAGAAATGAAGCCGCTGTTCTCGGCGGCATAGGTCCGTGCGGAGAGGAAATATGCTGCAAGAGGTTTCTTAGAAATATAGATGCAGTAAATATTGATATGGCAAGAAACCAGCACCTTTCATTAAATTCCGATTCTGTCTCGGGGTGCTGCGGAAGGCTTTTATGCTGTTTAAGGTACGAAAACGAGTACTACAACAGAGCAAAGGCCAGGATGCCGAAAGAGGGCGAGAAAGTAAATACCCCTGATGGGCCGGGAACTGTATGTTCCGTAAACTGCGTAGATGAAACGGTAAACGTGAAGTTGAAAAGCTCAGCGGTGAGCAAATACAATTTAAAAGATATTGAAAAAACTCAAAAGGTGAAGGATAGAATAAAGAAATGGATAAAATGAAATATATTACCACACCACTATATTATGTAAACGGGGAGCCCCACATAGGTCATGCATATACAACGGTTGCCGCGGATATGCTTGCAAGGTATTGCCGCTTGAAAGGAGAGGATGTTTTTTTCCTTACCGGCAGTGACGAGCATGGACAGAAAGTAGCGGAGGCCGCCGGAGAGAATTCCATGGTTCCGGAAGAGTATACCGATCGCATGGTGGTCAAATTTAAAAAACTCTGGGAAAAGCTGAATATTTCTAACGATGCTTTTATACGGACCACCGACTCACAGCACAAGAAAACGGTGCAGGAGCTGCTATGCAGGCTGAAAGAAAAGGGGGATATAGAAAAGCGTTCTTATACAGGGTGGTACTGCGTGCCTGATGAAAGATTCTGGGCTGAAAAAGATCTTGAAGAGGAAAAAAAATGTCCGGACTGCGGCAGAGCGCTTGAGAGGCTTCAGGAGGAAAACTATTTTTTCCTGATGTCCGGATATCAGCAGAGGCTTATAGATCACATAGAGAAGAACCCGGATTACATAGGCCCGGATATGCGCAGGAACGAGGTTCTTGGTTTTTTAAAAAACAACAGGCTGGATGATTTATGTATTTCCAGGCCTAAGAGCAGGCTGTCATGGGGGGTTCCCGTCCCTTTTGATGATGATTATGTAACATATGTGTGGTTTGATGCTTTAATTAACTACTACTCCGCAACAAAATACCTGGCGCCGGCGGGCAGGAAGTGGTGGCCCGCTTTCTGTCATCTGATAGGAAAAGATATTCTCACCACCCATACCGTATACTGGTCTGCGATGCTTCTTGCGTGCGGTTTAGAGCTCCCTGAAAAAATCTTTGCCCATGGATGGTGGACTGTGGAAGGTGAAAAAATGTCAAAATCGCTGGGGAACGTCGTAAACCCCCTGGATACGATTGAAAAGTGGGGGGTGGATTCCTTCCGTTACTTCATTATGAGGCAGGTTGCATTCGGTTTTGACGGGAATTTTTCGGAAGGCCAGTTCAAATCGCGGTATGAAACCGAACTTGCAAATGAACTTGGTAACCTTTTGAGCAGGGTCATAGCCATGATAGAAAAGTACAGACCCTCCTATTCCACAGCCGCTCCGGACGGTTTTGATGAAGCCGCCGAAGATATTATTGAAAAAATGGATAAATATTACAGTAACATGCAGTTCTCCCGGGTAATTGAAAAAATATGGGAGATGGTAAGGAAATCCAACGTGTATATAGAAAAAAACCGTCCCTGGGAGCTCTTTAAAAAGGATAAAAAAAGATTGGACGAGGTGCTGTCAAATCTTTATGATTCTCTCTGTTTTGTCTCCGATGTCTTATGCCCGGTAATGCCGCAGACAAGTGAGAAAATGAAAGGCCAGCTGGGATACGAAAATAAAGCTTCGGGAGGGTTTATGTTCAGGCTCAACGGAGAATTCGCGGATGTAAAAAAAGGAGAATCTTTATTTCCGAAAAAAAAGTAAAAAAATACTCTCCCCGAATCGGTGTTATTACAGATGATATTACAGGGGGGGGGGATATAGGAGTCCAGTTTGCGGACCGTGGTTTAAAGGCCGTTCTTGCTTGTGACGTTGAAAGAATGAAAAAAGACCTGCCTGAAGCTGAAGTCCTCATAATAAATACAAATTCAAGGTCTGTTTCTTCTTCAAAGGCCGAAAAAAAAGTTAAAAAAGCGGTGGCAATACTAAAAGAATTTAAGGCGGATTATTATTACAAGAAGATAGATTCAACCTTGAGAGGCAATATAGGCGCTGAACTTGATGCAGTGATTGAAGAGCTGGGAGTGGAAAGGATTCCGCTCTGCGCGGCTTTCCCTGAAATGGGCAGAAAAACGATAAATGCGGTTCATTACCTTGGCGATGATAAAATTACGGAGACCGATTTCGCAAGGGATATATCCTCTCCCGTAGAAGAAGCAAATATAAAAAAGCTTCTTGAAGGGCAGATGAGAAACCCCTCTGCGGTGGATGTTCTGGACGCCTCCACTGAGTCGGATTTGAAAAAGCTATCCGAGGACAATAAGGGAACTGTTTTTGCCGGCGCCGCCGCCTGGGCGGGAGCTCTTGCAGAAAACTGGGTTGCTTCATCAAGGAAGGTTTATCCGATGGTGATAAGCCCGGGCCCTGTGATGGCCGTTTCAGGAAGCCTCAACCCGGTTTCTAAAAAGCAGACGGACTACTGGGAAAAACTGGGTTTTACAAGCGTTTTTCCTTCAGAGAAAACAGAGGAAAGTTCAAACCTGCTTGTTAAAACCTTCCCGGAGGATACTTCCGGGGCGTTAAAAAAATTGAGCAGGTATGCAGCGTCTCTCTGGAAAAAAGAAAAGTGGAACAGGGTTATCCTTAACGGTGGAGATACCGCGTACGGGTTTGTCGAATATCTTGATATAGAGTATCTTAACATAGTAAAGTCTATAGCCCCCGGAGTAGCTGTTACACGGTGCCCGGAGGGCTACTTTATTCTTAAACCCGGGGGATACGGAAGGGAAGATACACTTACGGAACTGGCTGCGTCTCTTGGTGGAAGGGGGTAAAGGAGAGCTTGAGAAAATTACGGGAGTTTTCCAGGGCGGGAGCTCTTTTTTTTTCGCAGGGGCTGGTCTCTGCATCTTCCGGAAATCTTTCAGTAAGAGAAAAAAACAGGGTTTACATAACCTCTTCAGGCTCATTTCTTGGCCGTCTTGAACATTCTGATATAGTTGATATTCCGCTGAGGGAAGAAAAAGCATCTCCATGCCGGATGGTTCATCCACGGAAAAAGCCGTCCGTGGAAAAAAATGTTCACAGAAATATCTATCTGAGAACGGAAAGCTTAGCGGTTGCGCATGCTCATCCTCCTTCGGTTATTGCTCTTTCCTATGAAAGGGAAAAGTTAAGTTTTGAGGATTTTGAGGGGAAGTCTGTTGCTCCCGAGATTCCGGTTCTTTCTTTTAGTAATTCATCGGCTTCGGAGGAATTGGAAAAAAAACTGCCGGAAATTCTGGAGAGTTATCCTGCGGTTTCCGTAAGGGGCCACGGGGCTTTTACAGCAGGGCGATCGCTCCCGGAGGCCTGCCGTATAATGTCAAGCATTGAGTTTTCCTCTCGGATATTCATAAAGAAAAAAATCCTGGAAACTGTTTGCTAAATTTTCTGATTTATATAATATTATAATTAAGAAAGGAAAAAGCTATGGGTTCAGATGTAATAAGTCCGATAATAGTTCTGGCAACAATAATTGCAGTAATATCTGTGGTGAATATTTATTTATGGATATTTCTGAAGAGAAAATTCAGTCAAAATTTAAATTCAACAAAGGCTCGCGAGGATATATCTTTATCGGAAATTAAGGGTAAAATTGATGCCGGGCTGAAAAAAACAGATAAGATGGAGGACCAGCTCTGGGGGGTCATAGACAAGCTTAAAAATATTGAAAACCTCAAAGAGAGTATGGAAAATGAATTTTCCAGGGTGAAATCCCTGGAAGACGGAGACAAAAAAAAGGTGGTGATTTTAAAGGCAGTTGTACGGGAACTCAAGGAAATGAAAAAGAATATCTCTTATTTAAAAAATGAAACCGGCAAAAAGGAAGATGCGGATAAAGAGGTGTACGGCTTGAACGATTCAGACAAAAAAGATGAGTAGAAAAATAATTAACTTTATAATGTTTCTGAATATCGCTGCTCTGGCCTCTTCCGCTGGTATCCTGGGGTATTGCATCTTTGCAGGTGACGGGGCGACGGAAAAAGGCTACGCCGAAGAGGCCGAGGCGCCTTTTCCGGCAGAGGATATGGAGACTGAATCGGCTCCGGCCTTACTCAGAATAGCTTCCAATCCGGAAAACGCCAAGGTTTTTATCGACGGTTATTATAAAGGAAGAACACCCTGTGAAGTGGAGGTTTCGTCAGCAGGGAAAAAAGGGTTTCATTTTCTTACACTGATAAAGCCGGGGTATGAGAAGGTGGAAAAAAGAATTGAGCTTATTGAAGCCCGGGAGGAAGATTTAAGTATAAATCTTACAGAAGAATGATAAAATTAATAAAAATAGCGCTGTTTATAACGGTTTTAGCAAGCGCCTGCGCAAGGAAAGCTCCGGTTCCGGGACTTGACCCTGCCAAGCCCGTTGTGCAGCAGCAGGATATATTTTTCGTTGCAATGCTTGACAGGCCTGTTTTTACGGAAAATGACAAGGAAAAGCTCCCCCGGATAATTCTGAGTGACTGGTATGATATTCTCTCTGAGATTGAAAAAACGCAGGAGCCTGTTGCCGTATGCTTATCGGCTAGAGCCCTGGATACTTTAAATAAAATAGAGCAGGAGCAGGTTTTGCCCGGTTTGGCGGTAAAGCCGCCTGAAGATTTAACTTCGGAGGAAGTGAAATACTTAACTGACAGGCACGGCATAAATAAAAGCACCTCTGCCGCAAAGAATGATGTTATTCAACTGCAGGTCAGGGAAATGCTGAGTTACCTGGGAGAGAGCTTGAAAGATGAAGACGCCGTTCAGGATATACTCGGCGAAAATGATTATGATTCATCCCATAAAGAAGAACTTATTGAATTTATCTCCGGTAAGATAGATGGGTTCAACTATTATTTAAAAGGCGTACTGGATCAAGACTATGTGTATGAGGCGGTTTCTTCGCTCAGCCATGCATACCTTAACCTTCTTTATGCGGAAAGAATTCGAACGCAGGTATTTGAGAGCATGATAAGGTATAATAACTGGAGGGGCTCTTTTCCCGAGGGGTTTGTTTCCCGGGGAGGTTATATAAATAAAGAAGTGGTGGAGGAGTTTGAAAAAACGGGGCTTAGATGGATAACGGCAAGGGTTGAAAATGAAGAAGAATACAGAACTAAACCCCAGCTGTTGAGGCTATATGACGGAAATCCTTCATCTAAACCTGCAGCTGTAGTATCTGACAGTTTTGATGTTATAAAGGGCAGCGAGAAGGTTGAGTACAACCTGATAGGCTTAGGAAGGTACATGAAAAGGGCCGGGCTTTCAGCGGATGATGAAGAGCTTCAATTGAGCGCTTCCGGCTATGTCTATTCTGAAATGGAATTGAAAGAGCCTGTGCCCAGCATAAAAGAATACCTTGCGGATGCATCCCGGGCGCTGATAGAGTTCAGAAATTCGGGCAGGGCGGGAATAAGAACCATAAATGAGATTCAAAGGATCCTTCTCAAGGCGGAGTCGGGCGAGATGCTTGATAAGATAGACGAGGCCGAAGTTGATTTTACTTTCAGGTCCGGGCTTATTGAAATATACAGGAAGATAGGCCTTTCTCCACCTAAGGAGCTCTTTCTGTCATTAAGTGAAAGGGTCTCTGTGCTTCCTGACAGGGAAATGAGCGCCACGCTTGAAATTGAGTGTGACGGGGTTGTATCCGAAGGCGAATGGGACGGCTCGGCGTCAGCAGAGGTAAGCACCGATACATACGTTTCATGGGGATATGATTCCGATAATATATATTTTCTTTTTAAATCAACCGCTGAATTTAAGAACGCCGGGGTATATCTGGGGCACACAGACGCCGGAGCCTCTGCTCTGTATACACGGGGAAGCGAAGACAAGCACCTTAGGTTTCCCCTCTATTTAGAGGCTGCGTGGAATAAAAAAAGCCCGGACGAGACAAGGGTATACAGGACAACCGGCGACGAAAACTGGGAGGTTCTTACAAGGCGCTACGATGTGGGAACCAGCACCGGAGTTATAGAGTTTTCTCTTCCTTTCAGGTACGTGGATGCAAGGGGTATGGATGATATATATATATCTTTCTATGTGGAGCAGGAAGAAAAGAAAATATTTCCGGAGGACGGTTATTTTTCGTTTCCCGCTCCATATTATGAGGAGTCGCGTAACCCTATAGATTATCTTGATCCGGCCGGGGACAACAGGGGGCCGGGAGATTATGTCCTGCCGGAGGAATTAAAGGATTATTCCGACAGCCTGGATTTCAGGAGAATACAGATAAACGAAAGCGATGGCGAGAAAATAATATCGATTGAGCTTTCTGAAATAGAAAATCCGTATGAAGCCCCTCTCGGATTCAGCGCTTCCGTAATTGACATTTACGTTGATATAAACCGCAGGGAAGGCTTGGGAAATATCGAACTTCTTCCGGGCAGAAACGCTTTTACCAAACCTGAAGACGCATGGGAGTACTGTATAACCGTGAGCGGATGGGGCGGCGCTATTTATAATACCTCGGGGCGTTCAATAGGGGTGCCCGGAATAAGCGTGAATCCCCTCGAAAACACAATAAATATTTTTATCAGTGAAGAGGATATCTCAACCCCGGTAGAGAGGTGGGGTGTAATCCCGGTTCTGCTCGCAGCGGATGAGGATGGGGAGGTTATGACTGTGCGCGAGGGTGCTGATGAAAGGTATCTCTCCGGCAGAAGAATGCAGTCTGATACAAATATCCTTGATGTAGTTCTGCCTCCCGGTTATAGCCAGTCCGATGTGCTTGGTGCAAACCGCCTGGGCCGGGCGATTGAGATTCCGGCGTTAAGAAAAAGACAGTAAAAACCGGTTTAGTAAATAAAAGACAGATAAACTTATAAAGGAGGTAATTAAATATGGACAAAAAAACATTAATAACACTTATAATGGTAACAATCGGAGGGATGGTTATCGGAAACTACTGGGAGGGCAGGGGCAATTCTCCCGGGGCGGAAACGGGAAGTTTTACGCCGGCCCCGGACCGGGAGCCTATTTCCGAAAGGCAAAATTCCCCCGGGGCGCTTAAGTTTCAGGATTTATTTGCAGAGGTGATTGAGCACATAGAACCCTCGCTTGTGAATATATCAGCGGTGCACATTGTGGAAGTGCAGGAGCCTTTTTTTCGATTTCATCACGGAGATCCCTTCGAAGATTTCTTCAGGGATTTCTTCGATCGGCAGAGAAGGGAAAGGCCCGAGCCCAGGGAGGAAGAGCGAGAGGCCACAGGCTCCGGTTTTATTATAAGCGCTGAGGGGCATGTGCTTACGAACTACCATGTGGTAAGAGGGGCTGATGAGCTGAAAATTACAGACTACAGGGGTGATACCTACGACGCCGAGGTCATAGGAAGAGACTCAAGAACGGATTTGGCGGTTGTTAAAATTGAATCGGATAGAGGTTTTGATGCTTTGAGAATGGGAGATTCAGATGAGGCTAGAAAAGGAGACTGGGTCATTGCTGCAGGCAGCCCTTTCGGACTTCAGGAGACATACACCTCGGGCATAATAAGCGCGATAAGACAGGACGTTCAGGTAGAAAATGCTGTTTATGAGGATATGCTTCAGACAGACGCCGCGATAAATATGGGTAATTCCGGCGGCCCGCTTGTTAATCTGGATGGCGAAGTTGTAGGAATCAATACCGCCATATTTGCTCCTACCGGCGTTTTCGCCGGGGTAGGCTTTGCGATACCTATTAACCAGGCAACCCGTATCCTGGATGATCTTATTGAGGAAGGCAGGGTCGCCAGGGGGTGGCTTGGCGTAGAAATAGCCGAAGTTGACGAGGCGATACAGAGGCAGTTCAGCCTTCCTTCGGATAAAGGCGTTCTGATAAACAGGGTTATGGATGACTCCGCCGCTCAGGAGGCGGGAATTGAGAGGGGCGATGTCATAGTGGATGTCAATGGAGAGGAAATAGAGGGGGTCAGAGTACTGCAGCGGAAGATAATGGGTTTTTCCCCCGCAACTGAGATAACCCTGGGAATAATCCGGGACGAGGAAAGAATAGAGCTTGATGTTACCCTTAAAGAGATGCCGGAAGATACCGCTGAAGCGCCCGTAGAAGAGGAGGAAGAAGAGGAAGGAGAGGCATCCTGGAGAGGCATATCGGTTTCAAATATCACCGGAAGACTGAAAAACCAATACGATTTACAGGTTGATGAAGGTGTGGTTATAACCGGCATAGACCCGAGAGAAGAGGGACAAAGAGTGGGCTTGAGAGTCGGCGATGTTATTAATGAAATAAATAACAGGAAAGTGGAGACCGCTGATGATTTTGCTGAGATAATGGAAGATGTTTCTCTTGAAGAAGGCGTGGTATTTGATGTCTTAAGGGACGGCAGCCCTGTATATATCTCATACACCTCAAGAAGATAAGGAATAAAAATTTAGATACCTGACCCATTCTGCCTGAAAAGTGGGAACAGGCAGCAGTGTAGGGAAATACATAAATGAATATAAAACCTAAATGCCGTCATTTTAATAGCTGCGGGGGTTGCAGTTTTCAGGATGTCCCGTATGAAAATCAGCTGGAAAAAAAAGCTGAAATGCTGCGCGAGGCTGCGTCTTCCGATAAGGTCTCCATTATTAAGTCCCCGGAAATATTCGGGTTCAGAAATAAGATGGAGTATTCTTTTGAGGGTGATAACCTCGGGCTTCATCCCCGCGGAAAATTCTCAGAGGTGATTGATTTAAAAGAGTGCCCTGTTTTTTCAGACTGGGTAGGGGGTTTTCTGGAGAAGGTAAGGGAGTTCGCCCGCTTTTACAAAATCCCGTTTTATAAAAGGAGAGAAAAAAAGGGTATTCTGAGGTATCTAATTTTAAGAGAAAGCAAATTTACCGGTCAGAAAATGGTGATACTTGTGGTCGATGGGGACAGGTTTGAATATTCAAGTCAGTGGCTTGAAATGGTATCGGAAAACTTAAGTAATGTACGCTCCATTGTCCTGGCCCGCAGGCATACCACGGGAGACTCGGCTTTTACGGAAGATTACGATGTTCTTTCCGGAGATGAAAGAATTGAGATGAAGATAGGCGGTATGGTTTTTGATCTGTCTCCGTTTTCCTTTTTCCAGCCGAATTCATACCAGGTTGAAAATATTTACAGTCTGATAGAAAGGCCCCTCGGGGACGGAATGATTCTTGACCTTTTTTCCGGGACAGGCTCAATATCGTTCTTTGTTTCTTCTTCTTCAAGAGAGGTCAGGGGCATAGAGGCCTGTGAAAGCTGTGTGAGGGACGCTCTAAGAAATGTTGAAAAAATAAATCCGCCGGGAAAAGTTGAGTTTCTTCATTCAAAGGTAAAGCCCTATATTGCAGCTTTAAATGAAAGAGTTGATTATGTTATAATTGACCCGCCCAGGGGTGGAATGAGCTACAGGGTATGGAAACACCTGAAAAAGATAGCGGATAAAGGGACCCTGAAGAAAATTGTTTATGTATGCTGCAGCATGAAAAACCTTAAAACGGATTTAAAATACATAAGGGAAAACACAGACTGGGAAATCGGTAATATAACAGGGGTGGATCAGTTTGTGCACACACCGCACCTGGAAGCAGTGACGGAAATATCGGTGCCAAAAAACGCAGGATAAAGAGTTAAGGAAACATCGAGTTTATGGAATTTTCGAAGGAGTGGATATGAGGTTAAATCCCGAACAGAGAAAAGCCGTTGATATGACAGAAGGGCCTCTTCTTGTTTTTGCCGGAGCGGGCTCAGGTAAGACCATGGTAATAATACACCGCATAGCGCGATTGCTGGAGAAAGGGGTTTCTCCCTATAATATCCTTGCGGTTACATTCACAAACAAGGCGGCCGGTGAAATGAGGGAGAGGGTTAAAGAAATTGCAGGGCCTGCGGGAATGAGCGTATGGGTTTCAACGTTTCATTCAATGGCCTGCAGAATTCTGAGGTATGAATCTGATGAGGACTTCACGATATATGACGAACATGATCAGCTGGTTGCCATAAAACAGGCACTGAAAAACCTGAATTTGGATAAAAAAAAGGTTAAACCGTCTGTGGTGAGGGGGGTTATATCAAATGCAAAAAACAACCTTGTGGACCCTGAAAGCTTTTTAATAAATGCTTCCGCAAGAAACAATCCGCTTAAAAGTGTAATTGGTTCTGTATATGAGGAGTATGAAAGAATTTTAAGGGAAAACGGCGGCTATGATTTCGGGGATTTAATAAACAAAACCATAATACTTTTAAGAGAAAAGCCCGATGTTCTGAGAAAATACCAGGAAAGATTCAAATATATAATGGTGGATGAGTACCAGGATACGAACTACGCCCAGTATTCCCTTATAAAGCTTCTTTCTCCTCCCCAGAATAATATATGCGTCGTAGGAGACGATGACCAGGGGGTCTATTCGTGGCGCGGGGCTGATATACGCAATATTCTTGAGTTTGAAAAAAACTTCAGATGTTCAAATGTTCTTAAGCTTGAAGAAAACTACCGTTCCACAAAAAACATTCTAAAAGCCGCCAATAACGTAATAGAGAATAACCTTTCAAGAAAAAATAAAAAGCTTTGGACTCAAAAAGAAGGCGGTGAAGAAGTTAGGTGGCAGGAGTTTTTAACCGCAAGAGAAGAGGCCGCCGGGACGGCTTCGGAAATAAAGCGCCTTATTTCCGAAGAAGGATACACCCCGGGGGATATGGCTCTTTTTTACAGGGTGAATGCGCAGTCGAGGCAGTTTGAGGATATCTTCCGGTCTATGGGAATAAATTACAGAATAGTAGGCGGCGTCAGGTTTTATGAAAGGAAGGAAATAAAAGACATTCTTGCATACATGAGGGTGGTGATTAATCCGGACGATGATATAAGCATGAGCAGAATTATAAACCGGCCTTCCAGGGGAATAGGCGAGGTCACGCTTGGTAAGATAAAAACCGCAGCGGCGGAAGAGTCGAAGTCACTGTATGAAGTAATAATGGAAGGAAGCGAATTCTTAAGCGACAGAGTGGAAAAGAAAATTAAAGGGTTAAGAAAAATCTTCAAAAAACTGGAAAAAACGGCGCGTTCGGGGGATGCTGCCCGCCTTGCCAGGGACGCAATAGAGCTTTCCGGGTATCACAGGATGCTCGAGCAGGAGGATGATTTAATGTCAAAAAGCCGTATTGAGAATATTGAAGAGCTCGTGTCTGCTTTCACGGAGAAGGAGAACAGGGAAAAGGACATAGCTGAAATTTTATCGGAGATATCGCTCTTGACGGATCTGGACTCCTGGGAAGAGAGCACGGATTATGTGACCCTTATGACCGTTCACCTTGCAAAGGGGCTTGAGTTTCCCGTGGTCTTTCTTACCGGGCTTGAAGAAGAGCTCTTCCCGCACCGTGACGCGCTTAGCGATCCCGCTCAGATGGAAGAGGAGAGGCGCCTCTGTTATGTGGGAATGACCAGGGCTCAGGAAATACTTTATATGACCTCTGCCTCTCAGAGAATGCTCTACGGTCAGTCCAGGTGGCACATCCCGTCAAGGTTTGTGCGGGAGGGGATAGGCGATGCCCAGCAGGAAAAAACATATAACTACGATTAATGGCAAAAGAAAATAAAACAGAGTTTGAGTTTTCCGCCGGGGGTGTGGTGAAAAATAAAACCGAAGCGCTTTTAATAAGAACAAAGACGCTTAAGGGCAGGGTAGTATGGACGTTTCCCAAGGGCAAGATTGAAAGGGAAGAAACTCCCCGGGATGCGGCGCTAAGGGAAGTATGTGAAGAAACAGGCTACCGCTGCAGAATAGAAAAAGAATTGGACAGGGTCAGCTATTTTTACCGCAGAGGCGGTAAGCTTATATCCAAAAAGGTAAAATGGTATGAAATGAGCCCTCTTGAAAAAGAAAGAAAGCACGACGATGAGGTAGACCTTGTTGAGTGGATGAGCCCTGAAAAGGCTCAAGAGAAGCTTTCTTACAAGTCTGATATGAACCTTCTTAGAAAGGTTTTCCGGGAAAAATGAGTATCTGGAAAGAAACCGGCCGGTTTAACAAAATAATCGGCGAGCTTTCCAGAGGAAAAAACGTAAAAGTTTCCGGGCTGAATGACAGCGCCTTTGCGTCACTTACCGCCGAAATTTCATCACATCTTAAAAAAAATACGGTAATTGTCCTTCCCGAGGAAAAAGACATCAGCCTGTGGAGTAACGCTGTAGAAGCTTTCAGCCGGAGCCAAACTCTTCCCTATCCGAGTGACTTTCCGGAAAAGCAGGTGGAAGCATTAAAGCAACTCGGCGGGGGTAAGGGTAAGATACTGGTGAGCAGTGTAAAATCTGTTAACGAAAGAATAATTTCTCCTGAAAGATTTAAAGAAAATAAAAAGAGAATACGCCCCGGTGTCAATCTTTATTCAAATGTGACAAAAGCTCTTTCCCGGGGAAACTACATGAGGGTGGATGTTGTTGCGGAGCCGGGGGATTTTGCAGTAAGGGGCGAGGTTATAGATTTCTGGCCGCCGGGTAAAGAGAATCCGGTGAGAATACAGTTTGAGTTTGAAAAAGTTAAGAAGATAAAATATTTCAACTCTTCAAACCAGAGAAGCATAAAAGAAAAGCCCCAGGTATATATTGTACCGGCGGGATACGAAAAAACTGACTCGGTTCTGGAGAATTACCTCGGTGAAGGTTTTCTTGCGGTATATACTGAAGAAGAGACCCTTTCAAAAGAAAATGAATATTTTAGCCTTCCTCACAGCTCTCTTTCCAGGGTGGTTGCAGAACGGGCCGCTTTCAGTTTTTCTACGGGCTCCCTTTCTTACGGCAGTTCATTTGATGATATTAAAAGTGACATAGTGAGATTAAATGAGAACAGATATGAAATTATTCTTTCCGCGCCTTCCGATGCAGAGCTGAAAAAAATAGGTGATTTGGTGGAAGAACAATGCGGCATCCGCCCCCGCGGGATAATCTCTTATCTCGGTTCAGGGTTTATCTGTGAGGATATAAAAACAGCCGTGGTAACGATTAGCGACCTTCTTCCTTATTACAGGAATATCTCCAGGGTGCCCCCGCCGGAAGTGCACCCTTTTCAGGAATTTTCGGATTTAAAACCCGGTGATTATATTGTTCACAGAAAATTCGGGGTGGGGATGTATGAGGGAATAGAAAAAAAAGACCCGGCGGGAAACATTACAGATTTTCTGAAAATCCGCTATCGCAGAAATGCACGGCTTTATGTGGCAGTGGAAAACGCCGATTTAATTCAGAAATACATAGGAAGCAGATGGAAGACAAAGCTGGATCTTCTTTCAGGAAAGTCATGGGAGCGAACAACAAAAAAAATCAGGGCGTCGGTCCGTGAGCTTACGGTGAAGCTTCTGCGTATGTATAAAAAAAGAGAGCGGAAGGGCATAAGTTTCCATCCTTTTCCCGAGATGGAAGAGGAGTTTGCCTCTCATTTCCCATACACCCTCACCAGGCATCAGAGCGAGGCGGTGGAGGATACGCTTAACGACATGGAGTCTCCCCGGGCAATGGATAGGCTTATATGCGGAGATGTTGGGTTCGGGAAAACCGAGGTTGCCATGAGGGCGGCTTTTCGCGCTGTCTTAAACGGCAGGCAGGTTGCTCTTCTCGCCCCTACAACCGTGCTGGCAAGACAGCATTTTCATACCTTCAGGAAAAGATTTTCTGAGTTTCCGGTTATCATTGAGATGCTATCAAGACTGGTTGGCGAAAGTGATAAAAGAAGAATAATAAATAAAATCAGCCAGGGTAAAGTCGACATAGTCATCGGCACTCACGCTCTTTTATCCGGCAGGATTGAATTTTCGGGACTGGGTTTAATAATTATCGATGAAGAACAGCGCTTCGGAGTGAAACAGAAGGAAGATTTGAGGTTTAAGCATAAGAATGTCGATATGCTCACCACGACAGCCACTCCCATACCCAGGACGCTTGCCATGGCCCTGGGCAGAGTAAAGGGCTTTTCTCTTATAAACACTCCCCCTCCCGGCCGGCAGAGCGTAGAAACGTCGGTTATGCCCTATGACAGCGAGGCGGTTCGTGATTTCCTTCTGCGGGAAGCGGAAAGGGGAGGACAGTGCTACTATGTGCATTCCAGAGTAGGTACGATAAAAAAAATAAAAGAAAATCTTGAGAAAACAGCGCCGGAGATTTCATTTAATTATATTCACGGAAGGATGAGTCCGGAAAGAATAAACAGGGTGATGGATGATTTTACAAACGGGGGATTTGATTGCCTCATATCAACAACAATAATAGAAAACGGCCTTGATATAAGAAATGTCAATACAATGATAATAGATTATGCTCACCGGCTGGGGCTTGCGGATATATACCAGCTCAGGGGAAGAATAGGAAGAAGCGACATAAAGGCCTACTGCTACCTTATGTACCCTCCTCATCTTGAACTCACCCCTGAGATCAGAGAACGCCTTTCGGCTCTGGAATCTTTTTCGGTGCTCGGAAGCGGTTTTCAGCTGGCTATGCGCGATCTTCAGCTCAGAGGCGCCGGGGAGCTCCTTGGAGCAAAACAGCATGGAAATATTATGAAAGTGGGATTTGAGTATTACTCAACAATACTCAAAGAGGAAATGGCTTCTTTGAAAGGCGAAAAGCATATTGAACCTTTAGAGGTGGATATTTCAATACCGGTTGATGCCTATATACCCGAAGAGTATGTAGGGTCGGCTGATTTAAGG
>PWEK01000137.1 GCA_003553445.1 Elusimicrobiota bacterium | reverse complement strand
TGCCGGTCAGTCCAGCGGCGCAGGCCTATGTCGACGCCCACCTGCGCGATCCGGCGTTTCTGGAGTGGCGCAAGGATGCGCTGACGGAAATTCACGACCCTTGGCCCTATCCGCTGGATCTGCCACGGAAAGACTGGCCCGTTAACCATTCTTAAACTTCCAGCCACTACCCGTTAACCAACAAACGGGAGCAGCCGATGGTGGCCATCGCCTATACAGTGGCCTTTGAAGGCATCGAGGCGCGCTTGGTCGAGGTGCAATGTGCTGTCACACCCGGTGTGCCTGCATTTTCAATCGTGGGCCTGCCAGACAAAGCCGTGTCCGAGGCACGCGAACGCGTCCGCGCGGCGCTGACCGCGATGGCCATCGCGCTGCCGTCGAAACGGATCACGGTGAACCTGTCGCCCGCCGATCTGCCCAAGGAAGGGTCGCATTTCGATCTGCCCATCGCGCTGGCTTTGCTTGCCGCGCTTGACATCATCCCGCGGGACGAGGCGGCACAGGTCGTGGCCTTGGGTGAATTATCGCTAGACGGCACTTTGGTGCCTGTGGTGGGTGCCTTGCCCGCGGCGATGACGGCGGCCAGCGAAGGGCGGATGCTGCTTTGCCCAGCCGCCTGCGGGGCAGAGGCTGCGTGGGTCGGGGCGGCAAATGTGATCGCGCCACGCAGCCTTGCCGCAATGGTGCGGCATTTCACAGGACAGAACGTCATCGCGCCATCAGTGCCCGGCGAGGCACAGACGATCAGCCATAGCCGCGACTTTGCCGAAGTCAAAGGTCAGGAACGCGCCAAACGCGCGCTGGAAATCGCCGCCGCGGGACGGCATCACCTGCTGTTGGTCGGATCGCCGGGGTCGGGCAAATCCATGCTGGCGGCGCGGATCGCGGGCATCCTGCCGCCCCTGTCGCCGGCAGAGGCGCTGGAAACATCCATGATCCATTCACTGGCGGGATTGCTGGATGACGGCGGCATCAACCGCGAACGTCCGTTTCGTGAACCGCACCATACAGCGTCGATGGCCGCCATCGTCGGCGGCGGTCGCGGCGCGAAACCGGGCGAGATTTCACTGGCACATAACGGTGTGCTGTTCATGGATGAATTCCCTGAATTTCCGCGTACCGTGCTGGAAACCTTGCGCCAACCCATCGAAACGGGTGAAGTCGTTGTCGCGCGTGCCAATGCCCATGTGCGCTATCCGTGCCGGTTCATGCTGGTGGCCGCAGCGAACCCGTGCAAATGCGGCTATCTGGCTGATGCGGCACGCGCCTGCACCCGCGCGCCGGTTTGTGGCGAGGATTACATGGGCCGGATTTCCGGCCCTTTGATGGACCGTTTCGATCTACGGGTCGAGGTACCACCGGTGGCATTTCAGGATCTTGATTTACCGGTTTCCGGCGACAGTTCTGCCGTTATTGCCACCCGCATCGCCGCTGCGCGGACGCGACAGACGGCGCGTTTTGCCGGGCATCCGGTTGCACGCGTCAACGCGGATGCCGAAGGCAGTTTGCTGGAAATGATCGCCACCCCGGATGCAGAGGGACGGGCACTTTTATTGCGGGTGGCAGAAAAATTCGGCCTGTCGGCGCGCGGATACCACCGTATTCTGCGTGTAGCGCGCACGATTGCCGATCTTGAAGGCGCTGATCTGGTCAGCCGCAATCATGTCGCCGAAGCTGTTGGTTATCGTCTGGCAATGGCGAAAGAGGTGTAGCTTCCCGTTCTTGCAGAACGGAAAGCCTCCGGCGGGGATATTTTTACTCTGACGATGGGGTGGTGTTGCGCCGGTTTTCAATCGCTTGCCAGATTTTTTCAGCGATATTGACCCCGTCGAACCGTTCCAGTTCCTGAATGCCGGTGGGCGAGGTGACGTTGATTTCGGTCAGCCAGTCGCCGATCACATCAATACCTACGAAAATTTGGCCTTTTTCACGCAAAAGCGGGCCGATCCGTGCACAGATTTCGCGGTCCCGGTCGGTCAGCGCAACTTTTTCCGGGCGACCGCCGACATGCATGTTGGATCTGGTTTCGCCTTGGGCCGGGACGCGGTTGATCGCACCGACAGGTTCACCATCGACCAGAATAACGCGCTTGTCGCCTTTGGCGACGGCCGGCAGGAATTTCTGCATGATCAGCGGTTCGCGGTTAATGCCGGCAAAAAGTTCATGCAGCGACGCAAGGTTGCCGTCGGTGTGGGTCAGTTTGAACACGCCAGCCCCGCCGTTGCCGTAAAGAGGTTTGAGAATCACATCGCCATGGGTCGCGCGGAATGTCCGCAAAGTATCCAGATCGCGTGCGATCATCGTGGGTGGTGTCAGGTCCGGGAAGTTCAGAACGAGCAATTTTTCGGGATAATTGCGCACCCAGAACGGATCGTTCACAACCAGCGTATCCGGATGGATCATGTCCAGAATATGGGTCGTCGTGATATACCCCATGTCAAAAGGCGGGTCCTGACGCAGCCAGACGACATCCATGTCGCGCAGGTCTATATCTGTCGCTTCACCAAGCTGGAAATGGTCGCCCTTGACCCGCTGGACGCGCAACGGCCAGCCGCGTGCTGTCACCCGTCCCTGATCATAGGCCAGTTTGTCAGGCGTGTAATAATACAGGTCATGCCCGCGCGCCTGTGCTTCTTCCGCTATGCGGAAGGTGCTGTCGGCATCAATGTTGATCGGCCCGATCGGGTCCATTTGGAACGCAACTTTCAATGCCATATCAAAAACCCTTTCAGCGGATGATATCCGCTTCATGCCGCAGGCTGCGTGGCAGTGCAATGGCGCGATCAGGCTTCCATGAATGCGTTTTCAATCACGTTGACGGCACCGCGCCCGTCCACAAGGGCCAGATCAAAGCGCACATCTGTCAACTGCCCGCGTGGTTCGCCTGCGAGAAACTCGCCTGCGCTGGCGCAAAGCCGGTCCATCTGCCGCCTTCCCAGACGCAACGCCGCACGCGCAAAGGTCGCGCTTTTCTTAACCTCGACAAAGACCAGCGTTTCGCCGTCGCGCATGATCAGATCGATTTCGCCTGATTTGCCACGCCAGCGCCGGGCCGCAATTTGGTGCGCGCGCGCCGCATAATCGCGCGCGACAATATCTTCGGCGGCAAGGCCTGCGTGATAGCTGACACGCCCGGTCACGACGGATCACCAAGGCCGAGAGCAATCTGATAGACCTGCCGGCGCGGCAGGCCCAATGCACCAGCCACGACTGTAGCGGCATCTTTTACACGCATGGTTTTCATCGCTTCTTTCAATGCCTCTGTCACATCCAGATCGGCCACATCGGTTGCTCCTGCACGACCGACCAGCACGACCAATTCACCCTTGACCAACCGTCCTGCATAGACCTGCGCCACATCCGTCAGGGTGCCGCGCGTGGTTTCTTCGAACCGTTTGGTCAGTTCCCGACAGACCACAACCTGTCTGTCGCCCCCCAAGGTATCGCGCAGACTTATTAACATTTCCTCTACGCGTTTGGGACTTTCATAAAAAACCAGCGTGAAAGGCACATCGCGCAGGGCTGCGATTTCGGTTTCGCGTTGCTGGCGGGCAGCAGGCAGGAAGCCGACGAAAGCGAACCTGTCCGTGGGCAGGCCCGACACGGTGAGCGCGGCGAGCACGGCCGAGGGCCCCGGCGCGGCGGTGACGGCATGGCCCTCCGCGGTCGCGGCCCGCACCAGGGCAAAGCCCGGATCGGCCACGAGCGGTGTGCCGGCTTCGCTCGCATAGGCGACCGAGCGGCCCTCCCCGAGCGCCTGCAGCAGGCGCGGGCGCATCCGCGCGCCGTTATGGTCGTGATAGGCAAGAAGGGGCCGCCCGGCCAGCGCGACGCCGTGCAGCTCCATCAGGTGGCGCAGGCTGCGCGTGTCCTCGGCGGCGAGGACATCCGCTGAGGCGAGGATGTCGAGCGTGCGCAGCGTGACGTCACGCGCCGCCCCGATCGGCGTGGCGACGATGTGGAGGCCCGCGGCCAGCGTCGTGGCGGTCCATTGCATGGTCCGGCTCCTGCAAGTTTACTTCGCCGTGCGGAGCGCATAGAGTGTCGCAGCCGGCGGTGTATGCGTCGGATGCCCGGCAAGACCGGGCGCGCACCATCGATCGAGGAGCCCGCATGTTTGCCGTTTTACCGACTCTGCGCAAGATGATCGCCCCGCTTGCGCGTCCCCGCCATGCCGCGGCCGCGCTGCCCTTCTTCGCACTTGCGGCCTGCGATCCGGGCACCATGCCGGGACCCATCGGCGGCACGAGCGCCCCTTCGGCGCCCGACGGCGAGGTGCAGGTGGCGCTGCTGGTGCCCGATGGTTCGGGTGACCAGAGCGACTCGGTGCTCGCAAGCAGCCTCGAGAATGCCGCGCGGCTCGCGATCGCCGATCTGAGCGGGGTCGAGGTCGATCTGCGCGTCTACGAGACGGCGGGGCAGTCGTCGCGCGCCGCCGACGCTGCGCGCCGCGCCGTCGATGAGGGGGCGGACGTGATCCTCGGGCCGACCTTCTCCTCCTCCGCGCGCGCCGTCCGCTCGGCGGTGGGCGATTCCGGCGTCACCGTGCTGAGCTTTTCCAACAATGCCGAGGCGGCGGGCGGCAATGTCTTCGTGCTCGGCCCGACCTTCACCAACACGGCCGACCGGCTTGCGGATTATGCCGCAAGCGAGGGCAAGGGCCGCCTGATGATCGTGCATGAGCGCAACGACTCCGGGGAGCAGGGCCGACGCGCCATCGAGCGCGCGGCGTCGCGCTCGGGCGCGAGCATCGCGGCGGTCGAGTCCTTTTCCTTCTCGCAGGAAGGGGTCGTCGATGCGCTGCCGCGCATCTCCAGCGCCGCGCGCGACGGCGGGGTCGATTCGATCTGCTTCACCGCCGACACCGCGGGCGCGCTTCCGCTTCTGGCCGAACTGCTGCCCGAGAACCGCGTTACCTCC
>PWEK01000039.1 GCA_003553445.1 Elusimicrobiota bacterium | reverse complement strand
CTATTTCTAATTTATTCAGTTCTTTTTCATCCAGAGGCGGAAACCGTGGATCTTTAAAGGCAGATTCAACAGCCATATTTCTCACAGCCAAAAATAGTTTCTCTCTGGGCATTATGTTTCCTATACATCCCCTCAATGAACCATTAAGTTTTAGAGTAACAAAAACTCCTCTAGGTTCATTCAGAAGCCTGTCTTTTTCTCTTATCTCGATCAGCTCTTTATTTTTTAAGTAATGAATTATTGCCTTCCTGGCAATTTTCAACAACTTCCTTTTTTGCTCATTACTTAAATCACGCATAAACTTAACTTACCATTCATGAATAACCTGCGTTGTCTGGAAAAAAATAAAAGCATCATACCTCTCCGGCAAGACCGTTTCCACATAGTTCCCCAGATGTTCTCTGTCTGGATCGTACACTACTCCTATAGCCCGGTGACCCCTTGGCTCCATCAATTTCCCCGTTCTTTTTTCTTCCGTAAAAAGATACAGCATTTTTTCGTGTTCCATACGGGAAAAAAGCTCTTCATAGCTTCCCTGCATTGGTTGAGGAATATCCATAACCTCTCCCCTTCCCTCCCAGGAATAACCGGCTCTTACAGTGCCTGTTCCCGTACCAAAACCGACAAGCTTAACATTCTCTTCTCCTAATAATTCTCTCTGGAGCTGACCGATGTTCAACCTTCCTTCTTCTGCCATAGAAGTCGCCCTTGCATCTCCTATGTGAGTATTATGCGCCCATACTATACCCTTACTTTCCTCACCATAATGTTCAAGAAGCGTCTCAATTGTTTCATTCATAAACTCTACTCTTACATTCCAATTATCAATTGTTCTGTCTACCCTGGCCCTGAAACTTTTCTCCCCATATATCAGCGTTGCCATGTTTCTGTCAAGATCAAGCGCGTCTACAGAATCAATTTTTTCAATAATACTTCCTTCAATTGCACTGCGGGCATCCAAAAGCGGCTGTCTATAACTTATCCTGTTTCTGATATAATCCCTGGCATAAGACATTTCATCATCTACATATACACCGAACTTTTCCAGCTCGCTTAATATTTCTTCCATTTCGTCCGGTTCTAAATTTTTTATCTTTTCAATAACCTCTCCATATGAGAAAGCAACATTCTGCACATCAAGACCATAAAACCCCACATCTGCATCCTTTTCAGAATTATAATCTCTCATCCACCGGACAAGGTTTACAACCGTCTCATTTCTCCACATCCAGGGTGGCCAGCGGTCAAAAACATCAAAAAGGTCCTCTATATCAGTATCACCTTCATCAATACCCTTGACATAACGGTTAATTTCCGAAAAAGCAGGCCAGTCTCCCTCAACAACCACAAAATCATACCCATGGTTTTCAATCAGCCTTTTAGTTATTTCCTTTCTCCATTCATAAAACTCTAGCGTACCGTGGGAACCCTCTCCCAACAATACCATTCTTGCCGATGCTACATGATCTATTAGCGGATCTATATCGTTTACGCCTTCAAGAACGATCGGTTCAGGTATTATCTCATCATCTGCATTGCAAGGCAAATACAGCACATTTGTAATAAGAAAAACTGAAACCGCTATAAAAAAAACACTTTTTTTATTCATCTGTACCTCACTCCCGGATCAACCGGAATATCCTTAACCCACACATACTCATAATCAAAATATTTCAAAGACCCGCAACTGACCTTTACAGCCGCCATATACCTTCCCAGACGGGGAGAACTGCTTCCGTAAAAGCCGTAATTGACATTAAATATTTTATCCTTGCCTTTTTCAAGAATATCAACAATAAATTCATTTCTACCTGATACGACCCCCTCCAGTTCGGGAAACTCCACCTTTATATTTTCAATATCTCTGCCGGAAGTGTTGGAGATTTTCAATTCTCCCTGTACTAAAGAACCATTTTTCACAACATTACGATCAAGTTTCAATCGCAGGTCTATATCCTGGCATTCATTTACACTGTTTAACCCTCTGGCTGCCGCAATTAGCCACTCCATGGATGTGTAAGGACCCTTCCTGCCCCACATAGCTCTCGAGAAATCATTTACAAAAGCGCCCCTGACATTATCTCCCATTCTTTCAATTGTCTTTTCGAGCCGGTAACCGAACTCTTCCGGACCCGCAGGATAAACGGTGTTTTGATGCACGGGCCAATCTATCTGATTTCCAGGTATCATGTTTATTTTAAAACCATCAATATAATCTTGCCAAACCCTTGTCATGTGATTAAACCTTAATCTGTCCGCCTCGTACATCATAACGGCAAACATATCTATACCCGCATCATGAAACATAATAGGATCCTGCCCGTGTTCATGCCCCACCTGCCAACTCAATACAAAAGCCCATAATGGTTTGGTTATCTGCGCCTCCTCCCTTATGGAAACTATAATATTTGACATCCTGTGCGCCCGCCACCAATTCCACTTATCTATTATCGGATCATCTCTTCCGGTCTGCCTTGACACGATTTGCGCAAGCCATAGCTTCCTTTCTTTTTTTGTGTAGTCGCTCCATTCCTCTGGGACATCTATGTTCATTGAAGCCACAAATTGATCAACCAGTTCAAAACCTCCCCTTGCCGGGCGAATATAATCAAGTCCGATATAATCAACATTCTCCATCTTGTTTAACCTTCTAGCCATATTAATTATATCGCCTTTCCTTTTAATGTCGGTAATGGAAATACCCTTGCTTTCTCTTATTCTTCCGTGTCTATAGCTGTGGCTGTAACGGTAAAAATCAGGCTTAAACCTGCTGGGCCCGAATATCCTGTAACATGATATCCACGCCCCGAAAGATACGTCTCTCTCAGAAGCTGCCTCCGAGAACATGTCAAGAGCATTGTAATTTGATTTCACCCATGGAAAATAACTTTTCAAAAAACCCTCTCTGTAAGCTGCTGTCTGGCCCCCCATATACCATATTGTATTTCCCCCCATGTAGTCAAGCCAGTCAAAAATTGACTCGTAGCCTCCTATCTCACCGCCTGGTTTTCTGACTCTGAAAGAATTAAGATGCCTTAAACTTTCTAGAGTCAATACTTTTAACGGCCTTTCAATTTCCCTTGTTTTACGCGTGGTTATAAAGAAGGAATTATACCCCAAATATTTTTCCCCCTCCCTGTTATCCAAAAATATTTCATATCTTCCATTTTCAGCCCGCCACGGAACAGGAAAAAACCCCCTCCATCTACCACTTTTATCATTGTACTTAAATTTGATTTCTTCCTGATTTCCAATTCCGGTGACTCTCTTACCGTTTTTGTATATACGGGCCACCGGTTTTTCATTCTTAAACTCTCCTATATTAGCTTCAATCTCCGCTTTAATTTTGTGATAATGCATATACACAAGACGATTTAAGCGGGGCCGTTGTTCGTATGCAAAACTCTTATGAAATAAAGTTAGCATTACAACAAAAGCTAAAAAGCCGGCGGCAGTTAAAAAGCCTTTATTCATTGCCTATTTTCTCTTATTTGTATCAACAATAATAGTAACAGGGCCGTCATTAACCAATTTTAGTTTCATGGAAGCTCCAAAGAACCCTGTTTTTACTTTCACTTTTTCCTGCTTAATCTTATCTGTATACAACTCAAAATAATCTCTCGCCTTTTTTTTTCCGGCGCTTTCTGTGAAATCCGGCCTCCTGCCCTTTCTGCAATCCCCGTATAATGTAAACTGGGGTATTGAAAGAACCTCGCCTTTTATATCATACACGGACAAATCCATTTTTCCTTCATTATTTGAAAATATTCGAAGCGAAGCTGTTTTTTTTGCGGCAAATTCAATATCTTTTTCATTGTCATTACCTGAAACCGCTACAAGAGCCACCAGACCTTTTCCTATTTTAGAAATTGAATTGTCGCTTTGTACTTTGGCGCTTGATACCCTTTGCAGAACAAGCCTCATACTGAATCCAGTTCCTTCATAATATCATCTATTGAGTTTACGGGTTCAACCCCCTGAATATCCTCCCATGTAAACAATCCAAGAACCCTTTTGCCAATGGCCCTGGCAAGGGCAATTTCTGATAATGTACCATACCTCCCGTCTATTGCTATTAAGATATCGGCTGTTCTTACTATTATTGCATTTCTGGCGTGGCTCATTGCCGTAACAACCGGGATATCAACAAACTTATTAGCGGTATCCCGATACATCCCGGGTAAAATCCCGACAGTGGTTCCCCCGGCTTCCTTTGCCCCCATACATGAAGCCTCCATAATCCCCCCGAGTCCTCCGCAAACAAGAATATATCCCCTTTTGGCAATTTCTCTACCAATACGCTTTGCAACTTCTTTCATTCTTTTGTCAGCCCTGCTTCCTCCAATAACCCCAATCATTTTTTTGGATGTAAATCGCTTATGTATTTCAGTCATTTTTAATTGCTTATTCGTTTTTTTCATCTTATAAATAGTATTTTCCAGCAGATTTAATTTTTACATAATTAGCATTTTTTGTCAATTAACCCCTGCCTCTAAATAAGCAGACCCGATTTTCAATTTAACAAATATTTTGTTATTATTTTTAAGAAATGAAGTAAAATTTATGTTCGATACAATTTTAACAATAATATTATTCTTAATTATTCTTTACATTGCTTATTATTTCTTTAACAAAAAGAAAAGAAGTGCTAAGCAGCTGGAAAAAAAATATTTCATGATTTCCGGAATGCCGGAGAATATTGCGAAAAAAACACTTGAAAGGCAAAAAGAGTCCCTCAGAGAAAAACATCCCGAAAAAACAGAACAGTGGTATATGGAAAAAATTCTTTTCGACCTCGAAAAAGACAAAAACTGATGTCAAACTGATGTCGGGGTTATACTTTTATACTTTTGAGATGATAATTAGAACGCTTGTTTTTTTAATGAAAAGTATAAAAGTATAACCCCGACTTTGATTTGGTACGCCCGACAGGACTCGAACCTGTGACTTTCGGCTCCGGAGGCCGACGCTCT
>PWEK01000125.1 GCA_003553445.1 Elusimicrobiota bacterium | reverse complement strand
ATAAAGGTCTTAATAGGAGCCAGTCACATCTTGACTGTAATAACCTCCCATGCCTTCTCCCACTGCTTTCTCTCGCTGTAACCCTCTATTTTTATTTTCTTCAATGCCCACGAGCTTGATCCGACAAAAAGAAGAGTGATCCCCAAACCGCCTAACCCGGCAACCCCCATCCTGAAAAACATCTGAAGTATATTATAACCTAAATACGGCAGTACCTCCAAAAAATTGTATAAAGTATGAGTAATAATTCCCTGGGAAATACCGAACGCCCCTACAAAAAGGCTCTGTTTGACGCTCAGGTTGCGGTTCTCGTAGCACTTTATAAGGACTTTTATAATTTCTTCTTCATAATGCCTGAGCGGTCCTTCAAACCCTATTTTTGAACCGACTCCCGAAGCTTCGGAGTTTATCAGCTCATCAACCTTTTTCCCGTTTATAACGCCGCGGTTCTCATTACGCTTTTTAACAAAGACATACCGTCTTTTAATTAGCTCCTGCCAGATCGCATCCGTATGGATATTCAGTTCCAGATCGTCAAAATCTTTTTTCCCTATAACCCTGCGGTTGAGATACTGCCCCAGAAAATCCGCAGCGCCCCAGCTTAAAACCCCGGTAATAATCTCTACCCCCATCGCCGGAGGATGAATCAGACTTCCCTCGGGTACGCCGTCCCTCAAATTAATATACCAGTCAAAATTTCCGGTGCTGTATAAAAAGATGCATAGCGTTAAGATCACTGATGAAAGAAAAAATATCTTGCGAAACCGGGGAAGAATAAAATCCCTGTTTCTATTAAAAAGCCTTTCTTTAATCCAATCTTTCTTCTCCTCATAATATACTCCAAGCACCCTCTTAGCCGCAAAAATCCGGTTCCGAAGAGTAGGCCTTCTCATTTCCTTCGCTTCAATGTATTTATACTCATATATAAGTTCCCGGGTTTTCATAATGTATTCATCTATCATCACCCCCTCTTCTTCACCAGCTATTGCCTCATGCGAAGCAAGCATATAGAGTATTTCCCCGGATAGCCTATCAATATCAGATATGACAGTTTTCCTGTACATGTATTTCTCATACTCATTAATTTCCCTGGGAAAGTTCCGGCCGGTCAGCAGAATTTCCAGCTCCCGCATATATTCCTCGTAGCGACATTCCCTCAGAAGAGCGAAAACCAGCTCCATTTGAAGCTGAAAAGGAAGAATCCTTTTTTCGCCTTTCTGAAGCTTCTTTACCGCATCCCCTCTTCTGCTGAAAATTTCATAGGCCTCTTCATGCTTTCCAAGCTCCTCGTAATAATTAGCCAGCTGACCAAAAAGCCTTGAAACCTTTATTAAATCTATCCGATTATCGGAAACGGCATTCAAATCCTCAAAATTACTTGTTTTCTTTCTTAGCGATTCAAATAATTCTTCAGCTTCTTCTTTTTTACCCTCCACAGCCTCTTCAAAGTCTTCATACTTTTCCTTATCTATTCCTTCCGTCAGGTATTTTAACCTTTCATGAAGCCTTTCGGGGTCTGCCAGTTCTTCTTCCGAACTTTCAATTATCCTGTCGGCTATTTTAGAAAGCTCCAGATGCATCCTGTGAGGGGAAGTCTCCTCCTGCGTTAACGAGTTATACTTATCGAGCCACTTCTGTCCCTGGTTGAGAAGAGCAGCAAGATCCTCCATGTCCTCATTTCTACGAATATCCAGACTTCTCAGAAACTTAAGCGGGAAATAAATAACATTCCTTCTCCTTCCGCAGTGCATAACCCTGAATATGTTCTTCTCATAATCCGGAAGAATTACATTGTTTTCCATATCAAGACCTATAACAGCGGTTCGACTCCTCAACCTTTGAGCCCTTTCGATTAAAACCGGCATATCAAGTTCTTTTCCTTTTTCCTCAAGAAGATCGATCGCTGTTTTTATTTTATCCCCAAAGGAAGCTATACTGGATTGGGAATATTCAATATTATTCTCTAAATCCAATAGTTTATCTGCCTCAACCTTGCTCTCTGTTTTTTTGTACTTGCTTTCAGGCGGAACATGAATCTCTATCTTCCTGTGAAGCTCTACTACGCTGTCAGCCCTTATGTGCTTTTGTATTGGCCTGCTGTGAGAAATATCAAGGGCTGTAATAATAGATTTTTCAAATTCTAAAATTTCATTAATCGGAAAATTTATGCTTTCCATAAACATCCTGAATGAATTCATGTTTTTACGAAGGCCGTACTGGCGGAGATAGTCGCGGAAAGCCCAGTATATTTCAGAGCTGGTATTATCGAAGGCTTCAGTCTTAAATATTAAAAGCCGGGAAAGGTTTTCAAGAAAATCTTCAGCGGAGGCAAATCCCTCCGGAGGCCCTCTTTCAGCCAGCGCATTAAAAATAAAATCATTCTGAAATATCAAAATATACCCGTCTCCGACCTTTTTGACATTAACAAGGTCAAAAATGCTCTTTCCGTAAAATATTGGATAGGGATTATGAGCCCTTATCTTCGCATCTGCCGCTCCGCTGCCGGTTTTTAATTTATCGATGTAATCCTGATATCCTTTTTCTTTAATCATCCCGGAGCTTAAAAACTCAGGAATGCTGAAAAAATCCTGAATAAGCCTCAAAAGCCTTTTAAAAAAATAATATGCATTATGAATCCGGTGGTGCCTTCTCGGCTGTCTTTCCCAGACCATATCCCTCCTTACATCATTGTTTACTATTTCAAGCAGCTTCTCATAATTTTCCGGTTTCGTTATTTTTCCCGCATCCGCAATATCATTTATAAACCTGTAAAAACCCTCCATAAACATATAGCCGGCCCTGTTTAACTCAATACCATCCGCCGTCCTCAAAATCCCGGAGCTGTCCGGGTATATATTACTTAGCAAGACAGCCTCTTCATAGGAAAGAGAAATTCTGCTCCAGCCCAATTCCTCTCTTATATAAGAGGGAACCGCATCATATAGCTTTTCCAAAGACAGGCTGTTAATTCTTTCCCCGAACACCTTTTTATAAAAGTCTATCTGCCCGCCATTGCCGCTAAACTCTTCTTCTTTCTTTTCAAGCGCCCTGTTGAGCTCATATAACAGCGTTATGCCATCAGGCCAGTCAACATCAGTTAAAGAAACCCTTTCCATCCGCATTTTTTCCATTGTTTGATAAATTTCCCGAACGGGAATATTTTTACTGCCCCATCCTTTAATTTGTATATAACCCAGCAGAAGGGCAAACTGAAGATCCCGAGCCAGCTTCAGCGGACCCTCAGAGGTGCTGTACCCCTCATTTACTTTATTTAGTTTTTCCAGCCCCCCTGGAAGCTCAATATCTAAACCGTTATTTTCCCGGATATGATTAAGGAGTTCCTCAAGCGTGTTAAATTTCAAAGCGTTTTCTTTCGGATGCCTTATATGCTCATTCGATAAGAATTCGTTCAAAGCCGTTTCTTCAAGCGCCTTATCGTATCTATCAAAAAATTCACGAGCTTCCTCTTCATTTTCCCCAGAGCGCAGCGAAAGCGCCTTTTCGGCCTCTTGAGCTGTATCAACAACGGTAAAAATATCCATGGCCCCTCCCGGCATAAGCGGAAGATTACTTTCAAGAATTTCCGTATCCTGGCATTTTTGTTCTATGGTATCTAAAAGCGGGTTCCAGAAATCTTTTCCTATAAGCACTATAGGCCTGGGTTCAACAAGGCCTAAATGCACCTGAAGCGCGATATCAAATAAGCGGTTTAAGGTATCCACTCCTCCCGGGGTAAAAACATAAGCTCCTGTATTCTCCGCCAAAAATAACTGCTGAATGGAGGAGTCCGCAGTAACCACCCTGTTATCTTTCTTAATACTTTTTTCAATTTGGGCTAACCTTTGCCCCTCCGGTTTGTAAAAAACAGTCTGAATACGATCTAACCGTTCTTTTCCAATCCCGTCTATCAAACTATGCGCTATTCCTTTACTTCCAATTCTAAGGTTATGCCCCCTGCTGCTTAAAGAACCAACCAGCTCTGCCGCAACGCCTAACTCCCGGTTATGTTTATTTTCATTCTCCCCGACGAAAGCTACAGCTTCAGGCAATCTGTTAATTTTCCGCAATCCGGCTTTTATCTCTGATTCTGTCTTCTCCGTATAAATAACCGGCTCAAAAACACTTTCATCTTCTTTTTTATGGGCCTGTATGAAATTCGCTGCCGTCTTTAAATTATCGCAGATTATGAGCTTTGACTCTCCCGGTCCCGCAAAAACAGTATGCCCTTCAAATTTTTTATCTGTCTTATAAATCACATCTATTCTTTCCAATTCATCTAATAGGGGCATGTAAAATCCCTCTCCCACAAGGACAATATTTTTCCCCCTGCGCAAAAACTCAAACAGCTCATCCATAGTTCCGAAACCGCCCGGAAAAAAGACGCCGCCATAGATTTTTCCATGTAAACCTAACTTCCTGTTTGGAAAATAACTAAAATTTATATTATATCCATACTTATTTGCAGCTTCCACATATTTATTTATAACGTATTCTGTAGGGAGAACTATCCGGATGCCCTGTGTCATATTACTTTCAGAAGGATCAACTTTCTGCTTTTTCCGCTCATCTATATAACCTTTCAAAACCCATTCCATTATGCCCGGTCCCGCTCCGGTATTTATCGATAAGCCCCTTCTAAATATTTCCCGGCCGAACTCTTCCGCTTTATATCTATAATTTGCAACCGCTTCCTCCCGGCCGCTTCCCATTACGCTTACCGAAGGCCTCCATTTGCTTAAAAGACTATCCAGCCTTTCCCTCTCTTCTTTTACCTCTTCCATCCTTTGCTTTACTACATGCTTTGATACTTTATTTCTTACATCTAACGGTATGTTAATATGCCGCAGAGCGTCCTTGACATCCTTATAATTAGGCCTGGGCTTTTTAAAATATAGTTTAACCAGCTCTTCCTTAATTATTTCCCCGATGTATTCTCCAATTTGGGATTTTGATACCACCTCTTCGGCCTTTTTAGAATAAATTTCCTTTTGCACCTCATATGACCGGGCAAGCCCCTCTCCTGTTTCGGCTT
>PWEK01000116.1 GCA_003553445.1 Elusimicrobiota bacterium | reverse complement strand
TGTAAAAGGCAGTTGTAAATTGGGGGGAGTTATCTAATTGAATAGACTATGTCTTTTATGTCTTTTTTCTGAAGCTTTGCGGGGTTGTTTGAAAGGCGCTGCAGGTTAACGCTGTTTATGATGTTTTCAATATCTTTCCGGCTGTTTATCCCCAGTTCACCAAGAGAGGTGGAAAAACCGGCATCCGTCACCATTTTTTTAACTGACTGAGAGGCTTCAGTTGGAGAAGCTGAGTTTAACAGTTCACAGAGCTTCTTCATTTTTTTTGAATACTCTGCATGGTTTATTTCTTCTCTTAATTTCTCCCGGCCGGCGCCGGCATTATATTCAATAAACGGGGGCAGAAATAGTATTACGGCGTACCCGTGAGGGATACCGTATTCTGAGGTGAGACAGTAAGAAAAAGCATGGGGACCGGTGGTTTTTGTTATGTTTATGGCTTTGCCGGAGAGATGGGAAGCTTTCATTATGTTTTTCAGGGTTTTAGCAGAGGGAGATTTTATAATGTCGGTATAGTTTGACTTGATAATCCTTATGCTTTCCAGGGAATATGAAACGCTCTCCGGAGAGGCATTTACGGACCAGAAAGACTCCACCGCCTGGCTGAAGGCGTCAAATACGCATGTCATTCTCTGTCTTTTTGGGAGGGAGCTTGTAAGCCGTGGGTCAAGTATTACATAATCAGGCCTGAGAGATGGAGCTGCAACCGAATATTTTTTTCCGTTTAAATAAACCACCGCAAAATGGGTGGCTTCACTTCCGCTGCCCGAGGTGGTGGGGACGGCTATAAAGGGAATTTTTCTTTGGGGAACGGGTTTTTCTGATTTTATTATATTTTCAATATTCTCTTTCCCGGGGGGAAGAACGCTTAGAAGCTTTGCGGTGTCAAGCACGCTGCCGCCTCCTGCCGCTATAATCATGTCGGGAGCGAAGCTGTGATATTTTTCTGCGGCCTGCACGAGGTCTTCGGCGCAGGGGTTTTTGGAAAAGTCCCAGTGGCGCAGGACTTTTTTACCTTTTAGCTCTTTTTCCATGAAGGATTTTAAGCCTGTTTTTTCATAGGACTTTGAACCGGTTACCAGGAATATTTTGCCGGGTGAATGCTTCTTAAGTATCGGATTGATGTCGGCTACTCTGCCGCAGGTCTCATGCAGATGCTTCATCCGTGTTTTTTAAAAACTCCATCAGGGCTTTCTTGTTTTCTTTAGGCGAGGCGTCCGGCCTCCCCAGGTCCTTGCGGGATCCCTTTCTCAGAGCCGCTTCAATAAAACAGGGGGCTTTCAATTTTAAATATTTTTTTATCTTCTTCTTTAGCTCCGCAGAAGTCTCTACCCTCGCTGCCTCGGCATAGCCGCAGCCGGAGGCGATACGCACAAGGTCAATTTCCGAAGCCGCTGTCGGCTGCCCCCCCACCGAATCGTGACAGGCGTTGTTTAATACGATATGCATGAAGTTAGGGCGTTTCATCATACCGGATATCGCCATGGACCCCATGTGCATTATTACCGAGCCGTCTCCGTCCAGACAAACAACATTTTTCGAAGTTTTAAGTGAGATTCCCAGTGCTATCTGGGAAGCGTGGCCCATTGAGCCGACTGTAAGAAAATCACGGTGATGCCCCTCTTTCTCTCTCTCTCTGTATTCATAGACCTCCCTTGAGGCTTTACCCGTGGTAGAGACAACCACATCATCCGAGCTTAAGGAATTTAGAACCGTTTTTATGGCGTCCTCTCTGCTCATCTCAAAATCGCAGCACTCAGGCTCTTTTAGACTGTATTTTTCAAATGTGCCCGGTTTTACCACTATGGCGCGGGGAGAACTTTTTTCAAAAGATGCAGATACTGTCTTATCGACAATTTCCTTTATGTTTTCGGTATCGGGCCCTATTATCTGGTAATCAATATCAAGAACTTTAAGGAGATCGTTCTGTATGCATCCCTGCTTGATGTGCTGGGGCTGGTCCTTTACCCCCGGGCAACCGCGCCACCCTATAATCAAAACCGCGGGTATTGAATACACCTGGGAGTCCGTAAGAGAGACGGCGGGGTTTACAATATTGCCCACCCCGGAATTCTGAAGATATACCAGGGGCACTTTACCGGTTGCAAGATGGTAGCCGGCCGCAAGGGCCAGGGCCCCGCCTTCATTGGCCGCTATCACATGTTCATCAGAGGTGGTGTTATCCGTTACATAGGCGCAGAAATGCTTGAGCAGGGAATCGGGCACGCCGGTAAAAAAATCAATCTTTTTTTCCCTGAGATACCTGAAAAAAAGACCCGGGTTAATCATTGTTGATACAGTCGGGTATAAGGTTTATGATCTCTTTTATGGACATCATGTTCTCCCTGGCTTCATACGCCCTGGAATGAGTAAGTATCTTTTTTGCGGTATCAACCATAGCCGGGTAGGCGCTGCGTATAAGCTGGTTTGCGTATATAACCACATCCACGCCCGCAGAAGAAAGCTCCTCATCCGTTATAGTGTCGTATGTGGAGGGAACCGCCACCAGCGGAACCTTTTTAGAAAACCGGTCGTAGTTTTCGCAGAACTTGAGTATTTCATCGGGCTTTTCACTCTTTGAGTGTATCATTATACCGTCGACGCCTGCTTCAATGTAGGCTGAAGCCCTCTTTAGCGCATCCTCCATGCCCGTCTTCAGTATCAGGCTCTCAATCCTCGCTATTATCATGAAATCCGATGTTACCCTGGCCTTCTTCCCCGCCTGAATTTTGCGACAGAAAGACTCTATTGAATCCTGTTTCTGCTTAACCGAAGTGCCAAAGAGGGAATTTTTCTTAAGCCCCACCTTATCCTCGATTATTATGGCTGAAACCCCCAGGCGCTCAAGCGTCCTTACCGTAAAAACGAAATGCTCCGGTTTTCCTCCGGTGTCTCCGTCGAATATTATCGGTTTTGTGGTTACTTCCATTAGGTCGTTTATATTGTTCATGCGGGCAGATATGTCTACAGCCTCAATGTCGGGCTTTCCTTTTGAAGTGGAGTCGGTGAGCGAGCTTGCCCACATCCCGTCAAACTCCATTCGGCGCCCGTTAACATCCACGGCTGTTTTCTCAGCTATGAGCCCCGTAAGGCCGTTGTGGGCTTCTATTATTCGCACTATATCCTTTGAGGCTATCAGGCGGCGCAGCCTTTTAAGCCTTACCTCCGGAGTGGTTCCCACCTCTTTTACAGCCTTGTTAAGCATGGTGGAGGAGATCCCCTTTGTGTACGGGACCTCAACGAGGCGGCCGGACCACTTACTTAATGTGTCTATTACCTGCTGCCTGATCTCTTTCTGGACACCGTCTTTCCAGTCATCTCCGTGTACTACGAAATCCGGTTTGATTTTTTCCAGGTTCGGACGGTAGTCAAGGGTATGCTGGGGTATCACCTCATCTACGCCCTTTATCTTTTCAACTACGGATTTTCTGTGACTGAACTCAAGGTATGGAAGACGCTTATAGCTGGCAATAGCCTCATCAGTGAGAAGGCCGACTGTAACCGAACCCAGTTTTGACGCCTCGTTTATGATATTGAGATGGCCCGGGTGTATGATGTCGGCGCTCATCCCTACATAAACTCTTTTTTTGTTTTTATCTGCGGTCATAAGTAATATCTCCGAGTTTTTTTATTATATTACTTTATATTATACTATATGCAAGTCAACAATCCATGCCGCAAGTTATTTACAGAGGGGCTCATCTATTACAGCGCATACTGAATATTTGCCAGATTGCGCGGATCCGGTATCAGGTCGCTCTGCCCGCTCATCTGTGATGCAAACCACATCAAGATATCATAGCCGGGGAAACCATGATCTCCGGTAATATCACCGGCTTTTATGCCAAATTTTTCATAACTGTGCCCATCAACCACAGGTAGCACCGCCGCGCCCACCGTCATCTGTGTAATGGCCCTGATCGCCCTTACAAGGTCATCTGCTCCGGAAGACGGATCATAGTCTCTGCCTTCTTCAACTGATACATAGCCCAGGCTCTTTACTGCTTCTATAATCCTCTCTTCTCCCATCAAACCCTCATGAATATTCCTGACCTCTTCCATGATTTTGAGATCACCTGCGTATCCCCTACTGCGGAGCCTTCCTTCAACGTAAGATTTAAACTCTTCACTTTCCGGGCCTTCTTCCATTTGGGAAGTAAAGAGTATATCGTTGAAATAAACCATCAGAGCCAGGGCATACTCTCTGTCTAAACCGGCGTCGGCTTTCAGCCTCTGCATGTAATCTTCATACGAAAATTCTCCTGCCTTCTGAGATATTTCAGATGTATACTGCGCAAAAACCCTTAGCATCTCTTTCGTCTTATATATAAACTTTTCTCCTTCACCTGTCTCAACCGACATTGAAAGAAGCAGAAGCCCTTCGGCAGTTTCCAGGGGAAGCTGCAGCTCTCCGGAAGGTGTGATGCCTATCCTGTCTGCGGGATAAATATCTTCTTTGGCTGTGCTTTCTTTATAAGCGAGCTCCAATCTTTCTATAGATTTCCGTTCTTTTTCACTGAGAGTGTCAGAACGTTTAAGCGCTTCGTAGTAATTGGACAGCCTGCCTCCGGGGCGCTCAACTCTCAGGGAAACCCCCGCTCTCTTTAATACTTCAAGCGCAGCACCAAACCCTGTTTTTTCCTCGGCAGTTCCTTTTACAGCGGCATTTAACTTATTTATTTGTTCTATAATAGAGGACTCATCGCTTCTTAAAAACTCAAGATGTACCGCCCTAATCTCATCTAGGCTGAGGCTCACCTTAAAGTTTTTTTCAATGGACTTTAGTAATTTATTTACTTCCCCAATCCTTTTCACAAGCTCAATTATTCCCTCTTCGTCTCTTTTCTGTGTCAATCTATTTAACTCTTCGGCAGAAACTCCGGTGACACCAAATTCTTCAAGTTTATTTTTCAGCTTTTTTACGGCATCAGTCAACTTTTCTTGTGTCTGCCAGGGAAATACAACTGCCGGAATAACAAAGGCAGAACCTGCGGGAGCGGCCTCCGGCATGAAATATAATAAAGCAGCAGTTCCCAAGGCAGCGGCAACTATTAATCCCAGTATTTCCAACAGAGTCGCTCCTCTGGTGTCTACTGTTTTTTCAGGTTCAATTCCATCTCTCTGCCCTCCAGGAGAGCGAAATATCTCATTAAAAAGTTCAATTGGAACATCCGAACTTCTTGCCATTATCCG
>PWEK01000073.1 GCA_003553445.1 Elusimicrobiota bacterium | reverse complement strand
GATATCGCGGGTAAAACATAACACCTCTTTTTCGTTAAATTTTAAGATTCGCATTTCAAATGCTTTTTTCCCCGCCGGCACTTCCAGAGCATAGTTAATAATCTGAATTTTTTTCGTCTCAATCGCTTTTTTTATTGCATTAAGCATCACAGAAGAAATTTCTCGGGGCAATACCCCTTTAATGCTCTTTTTTAAAAGTTCTTCCCTTGGAAGGGCAAGTTTATCTTCATTCGATGCTTTAATATCAATATATTCTCCGTTTTTGCCAAGCCTGAATATCATATCCGGCATAATCTCTACAATTTTGCGATTTTCTTTCTCGCTTTTCCTTAGCATCTCTTCGATCTTGCTCTGCCTGGTTATATCCCGGATAATTCCGACGAGATATTTCTTCCCGGTGTGGGGGTGGGTAAACAGGGTTTTCTTTGTAGTTATTTTGTGCCGTTTCCCCTCAAAGTCGGTAAATGATTCCTCATTCACATTCTCCTCGCCGGTTTCAAAAACCTCTTCATCTTTCTTCCAAAAAACATCCGCCTCTTCTTTCGGAAAGTAGTCGTATTCGGACTTGCCCAAAAGCTCTTGACGGGAATGACCCATAAATTTGCAAAAAGCATCATTTAGCATAACCCAGCGGTGTTTTTCGTCCTTTACAAAAATAGGATCTGCAACGGAATTAACAATGTTATCTAAAACCTCTTTCATCTTTTGCTCCTTTTTATTATAAAATCTCAGTTATCAAAGAAACCTCTCCACAGGCAGCAATGATAAAAAGCCGGCAGCATAACGCCTCCACAGACCGGCTCTGGGCTCTGTGCTGTAATATTTTAAATTTTCCCCGTACCCCTCTATCCAGTACAGCCTTCCCTGTTCATTAAGGAGAGCCTGGTATGAATTTAAAGGGATAATTGAGTCAAAAGCCTCGTGTATCTGCTTAGCCAGATAGGAACTCTCTATAATAAACCCGAGTTCCGTATCCCTGTTAGCCGAACGGGGATTAAAATTAAAAGAACCGATAAAAATCCTTTTTCCATCCACTGCAAATGTTTTTGCGTGAAGGCTTGTAGGCGGGCTTCCCGGTGGACCTACCCCTTCATATTCCACTATATGCCTTAGTTCGTAAAGTTCCGCTTCTGCCTCAAGAAGATCCCTGCGAAACCTCTTGTAGCCCGCATGTACTGATATATAGTTTGTGGCTTCCAGGGAATTCGTTAATATGCGTATTCGAATTCCTTTATCGGTAAGGCGCCTTAAAAACTCCGTACCGACTCTTGTAGGAACAAAGTAAGGCGAGACAAGCGCCACTTCTTCGGAAGGTTCCCCAATTAGTTCTTCAAGCTGATTTATAAGAAGTCCATCGCCCTTCGCTTCTCCCAAACCTTTAGCAGGATCATCGCTTATCATCCTGACCCGGGCCCATTCCAGATCAAGCTCTTCGTTCAAAAACAGATTAATTATATCCGAAGATTTTAACGCATCAATATATTCCGCCGATGACGGACAATCAACTATTTCGCGAATATCCCCTGATAATCTCTTTAATGAGTATTCGTTCTTTCTTGAAGTTACTTTATCAACCGGATAAGCTGATCTGCTGTGCCAGTATCTGCTAAAATCTTCATTTATCTCGAAGGCGACAGGTCCCACCATTAGAGCATCCAAATCCACCCATAGATGCCCTTCGCATGCGCCGAAATAATCATCCCCGATATTCCGTCCTCCTACAATAGATGCCTGCTTATCAGCGGTAAATGACTTATTATGCATACGCCGGTACACCCTATGAAAATCCGTTAAAAAGCCTAACGATTTGGGTCTTCTCACGGTAAATGGATTAAAAAGCCTTATGCTCATATTAGGATGACTGTCATAAGCAATCAATTCCTCATCCCTAAATCCTGTTCCCAGATCATCAAGAAGCAGGCGTACCTGCACCCCGCGTTGGGCCGCCTGAAGCAGAGCTTCCATAAGCAATAAACCTGTTTTATCCCTGCGCCATATGTAATACTGCACATCAAGGGTTTTTTCAGCTGCCTCCACAAGCTGCATTCTTGCCGCAAAGGCATCCAGCGGATCTTCCAGCGCATAAATTCCATTTTTTCCAGGGCGGCTTTCAGTCTGGGCAGATACCGCAATGCCTATCTGCGTATCCGCTGTTTTTTCACGAGACAGATAAGGTTTCTCTTCCCTCTCAAGAACAGGCAGTGAACCGCAGCCTAAAAAAAAGGGGATAATCACGGCCAGAAATATCTTTTTTCTCTGAAAATTCATTCCTTTATATAAAATGAGCTATTGCAGATAATATTTTTTCGCGATTGAAGGGCTTAAGAATAAACCGTGAAACACCGGGAGGCTTAAGAGTCTCATATAACTCCTTGTCTTTCACCATGCCGGAATTAAAAATCACAGGGGTTTTAATTCCTTTCTCTCTTATCTTTTTTATGCTTTTCCATCCGCTAAGTTTGGGCATAATGACATCAGAAATAATCAGGTCATAATCTTTGCGTGAAGCCTTCTCTACCAGCTCCTCTCCTGTTTTCGCAGTATCTACTATGTAATCGCGACCAAGAATAAGTTTAAGCAGCTCCCGCACATCGTATTCGTCATCTGCTACAAGAATATTTTTTATTTTGTTTCTCCTGGAACCGGAAGCTTCTCCGCTTCTTACATCTTCTTCACTTCTGCGCCATCTCTCAAGAACATCTTCATTAAAAACATTCTTCAATGCTTTCAACAATTGCTCTCTGCCGAAGGGTTTCATAAGAAACTCGTCCGCCAGGGATTCATTGTCTGTTAAATCAAACCCCTCAAGTATCATTAATATTACCGGCAGTTTCTTCTCCTTTTCTGCTATTGCGGCTATTTTATACCCTGAGACATCCCCCATTATGTAATTTATGAAAGCAAGAGAGAAACTTTTCTCCTTAATAAGCTCAATGCACTGATGCCCGTCCGGTGTTTCTATGAAATCCACATCATAATCCCTCATGCACATACGAACCTTAAACCTAATGTCTTTATCTTTATCTGCTATTAATATAAGGGGTTTTTTCAAATTCACTGCATTACTGATATTACAATCGCCGCAACACTTACTATAGAAGACACAACGCCTATGATAATGACGGTTCTCTGGCCGTTTCCATCTTCTTCTACCTCAATCTCCGGGTTGCCCTTAAAGTTCAGTGTTTTTTCAGTGGTTCTTTCAAATTCATCAGATGCTTTTACCACTACCTCATTATTCCCATAGCTAACACCGGCGGCAGCCACAAAATTACCGTCTTCATCCACTTTGGCAGCCACACCGTCAACAGTTACAGCAGCGCCCCTGTCTGTCCTTCCATATATAGAAACTACTCTCCTATTAATTTCTGCGCCCTGATGAGGTGAATTTATTATAAGTTCCGGTGGCCTCGTTCTGATTTCAAATTTAACAGGATCCGAGTAATTACCCCTTATCGCGTCCCCGCTTTTAAAAGCCGCCCGCCACCAGTATATTCCGTCATCCAACTCTTCTCTCCAGCTTTCCGGGTTCTCTCTATCAATACTTTTATCCAAAACAATCTTTGAAAACTCCTCATCTTCAGCGACCTGAAGCTCAATGCCCGATATTTCATCACCTGCCCGCCCGTAACCTATATTCTTTAAAAACTCATCGGTATCTACAATGCCGTTCCTATGAAGCTCCATCCCATCTATCTGGAAGTCTTCAATATCCGGAGGTGAGGGTAGCTCCCGCGGCTCTGAAGGGGCCTTATCCAGCTCCGCCCTGGACATATACCCTTCATCCACAGTTACCATCTCTCCACTGGAAATAAAGTCAACCGAACCGCGCATCACACTCAAAGTTGTAGTCTGCTCTTCATCAACCTCTGCAATGTATTCTGAATTATCCCTTGGGTCTATTGCTGCAGAAGCAGTAAGCACCTTGACGTCACGCGCCCTTATTCCTCCCACTTCAAGATCAACAACATCCTCCCTTTCTCTCTCCGGGCGGAGAAAAACTAGGGAATTTTCACTTATACTGGCTCCCCCTCCCGTTAAATACTGTATTTTTGCATGTGAGTTCTCAGATGTTCTTATGCCGTCTTCGGGAAAGAGCCTTTCTTCCAGATAGGCCCTCTCCCAGGTATGGGATTCCTGTCTTCTCATTCTCACATTGTTTCTTATATGCACTATATCAGCTATCTCTTCTTTAACAAGATCTTCCGGCACATACAGAACATCCCCGGGTATAATGAGGTTGGGGTCCCCCGAAGGAATCTCATTATATTCAAGCAACTCCGGCCATTTCTGCGGGTCGTCGAGATACCTCTGCGCAAATCTTGAAAGTGTATCTCCGGAAGACACCTCGATTCTTAGCAGTTCCCTTTCCTCTTCAGCAGAGACCCCGTATTTCGGGTAATAAGCGAGGATTAAGAGGGCTGATAATATAAATCTAAGCAGATGCTTCACTTTCTCCGGACTCCTTTTCCTGCTTTTTGGGAAGGATAAATGCAAAAATTGAGCCTTTACCCTTTTCTGATTCTGCCCATATCCTACCCCCGTGTGCTTCAATAATATATTTTGAGATAGTCAAACCCAGGCCTGTGCCTTTCCTTTTCCCTTTTGACCCTTTGACCTGTGCAAACTTATCAAATATTTTTGACACAACATCCGGCTCCATTCCCTGTCCCGTGTCTTCTACAGCCACCTTTATTTCATCCCCTTTGTCTTCAATTATGACATTGACTTGCCCGCCTTCCGGAGTAAACTTAAGCGAATTGCTGACAAGGTTGGTAATGACCCTCTGAATCTGGTTCCTGTCAGCTTCAATTATTCCGGTATCATTTATCTTATTTACCTTCAGTTCAACTCCGTCTTTCTTTGCCTGAGATTGTGTTGACTGCAGAACTTCATCTACCAGCAGGGCCGGGCTTACAGGCTCTATATCCAATGGCATTGTTCCCGACTCCATCTTGGCCACATCTAATATATCATTTATCATATTTAAGAGCCGTTGTGAAGACTTGTCAATGATCTGAAGAAATTCATTCTGCTGTTCATTGATCTCTCCCGCAGTGCCATCCATTAAGAACTCAAGAAAACCCCTTATTGAAGTCATCGGACTTCTTAAGTCGTGCGTTATAGAATGGATGAAGTCATCCTTTAGCTGCTCAAGCTCTTTTTCTAGTGTAATATCCCTGACCACAGTTACCGTACCTATATCCTCTCCCGATTCGGCCTGAGAGACCAGAGAAGTATCGGTTCTGAGAACTTTTTTTGCATGCGGACGGGATATATCAATTTCCTTAACTACTGTCTCCTTATTCTGCCTTGATTCTTTGAGGCTTTCAGAGATTTCCTTTCTTTTAATAACTTCCTGGATTTTCTTCCCTTCAAGTTTCTGACCCGAAGCTATTCTCAAAAGTTCTCCTGCCCTGCTGTTAGAAAGGATAATCCTCCCTGAATAATCAGTCATGATTATTCCGTCATTTATTGAAAACAAAACAGAATTAAGTTTGTCCGCCTGCATGTCGCTGTATCGTTTAAGCTGACCGGTCATCAGAACAAAAGTGCTTGCCAGTTCCGTAAGCTCATCCCTGATTTTCACCTTCTTTAGCCATTTTGAAACTGTGCTGCTGTCAAAATTTCCACTAGCGATATTTCTGGCCACACCGGTTAACTTTAGAATTGGGCTGGTCAGTCTCTGTGTCACAATATAACCGACGCCTGAGGCCACTATTACCACAATAATTAAAAGAAGCAGCGCATTATCTCTCATCTGGGTTGCTGAAAAATAGGCCTCTTCCTTGTCCTGTTCGATTACAACCCCCCAATTCAAAGCGGCGACAGGAGAATAGGCCCCTACCACATCTATGCCCTCTTCGGTCTGATATTCCATACTGCCTACAAGTTTCCTTGACAGCACCTCCTGAACAATAGGCCTATCAATTACAGAAACTTCATCCAGAGCCTTTTCAATTTCCGGATGCATTATAATATTCCCTTCATCATCAACAACATACGCATAACCGGTCTGACCAATGGATGTTTGTTTAACATTTTCAAAAAGCTCTTCCAGGGATGCTTCAATATAAAGGAACAGGTCTCCCGCAAACGGGTACGCCACATTCAGCATTGGAATATCATCATAATGGTAATACAGCCTGCTGGTGCTGAACCCCCCTGTCTCTCTGGCCTCGATAAATGTCTTATCCTCAGATCTGTCTTCGAAGCCGGCGCCCTCCTCATAATCAGGATGAACGGCTTTTATCAGCTCTCTTCCCTCTTTTGTTACAATGCTTGCTGAAATAAATTCGTCATTGGAAGCAATAAGAGAACTCAGAATTTTTTCATTTAAATTCCAGTCAAATTCAACATCACTTACAGCTGAGATAACAAAAACTATCCTGTCGCGCAGGTTGGACATATAGTCTTCCACCGATTCGGATATAGACTCCGCATGTTTTGTATGAAGCTCAAGAATAACATCCTGCAGTCCCAGGCGGTTTATGTTAATCAGCCTGTATCCAACTATTACAAGAGGAACTACTGATATCATAAGAATAATAACAAGAAATTTATGGAAAATTTTGATTTTTTTCATTTCAATACACCGCCGGACATTTTATAAAGAGAGAAATCTATCTCTTTATCCTCAAAATATTTCAAATCGTACAGCCTGTTGGTTGTCATAATCACCTTAAAACAGCCATTTTCTATTATGTTCTCCGAAATCACCTTTATTCCCTCCGAATCCATGTCCGTAAAGGGGTCATCAAGCAGATATATCCCTCGTTTATCATTTAAATAGTAATACAAATTGCGCGCGACTGCCAGTCTTTTTCTTTCACCCCTGCTTAATTTCCATGGAGAGATACTTTTTATATCGGTGCTGAGCCCTGCTTTTTTCAGATAATAATCCACATCAGTATCTGCAGAACCCGATATTTCCTTTGCGCAGGAATCATAAACAAACTCTTTTTCCGGAACCTGCGTAAGAAAAAAAAACTTTCCTTCTATAATAATTTCTCCGCCGGATATCTTCTCCAGTCCCGCCAATGACTCCAAAAGGGTTGTTTTACCGCACCCGGCAGGGCCGTATACAATATTCAGCCCGGATGAAAAATCCGCAGTAGCCCCCTTTAAAACCTCAACAGTTTCTATCCGTGAAACCCTTCTCAGGGTCAGATTTTTAATCTTTAAACTCGGTAAGCTTTCCATTCTCAAGTAAGTATTTTTTCCATATGCCCGGGTACTTTCGGGAATCTCCTTCGGGTAGAAAGAGAACAACTGTTTTCAGATTTTCTTCGGCTATAAAGCCTAGCGCCTCATCAACCCTATCATCCACAGGGGGAGAATCTACCAGAAGAAAACTTTTATCCGAATGATACGCCACACAAAAAACCAGCCTGACCTTCTCGGAATACGAAAGCTCCATGGTGCTTCTTTCCCATATGTCTGAAAGAGAGAGCATATTAATAATATTTTCATCCCTTGACTTTAAGGAATACAGCTCCTCCCTGACAGATGAAAAGAATATCTGGTCATCCGGATTTTCAAATACCGCAGATGCCCTTTCTTTACCCCCGATTACGGTACCCGAGGATGGCTTCGTAAATCCAAGCATAATTCTCATAAGCGTGGTTTTACCGCTCCCGTTTTTGCCGTAAATAACGGTGTTCTCACCTTTTCTGATATTCAGTGACACGCCTGAGAGTATTGATAGATATCTTGTATGGCCGGTATCGTAGTTTACTTCTTTAACGGCGAGCATACTATTACAAACTCCCCTTTGAGTTTTTGTACGGATGAGATTGTAGCGCACACCTCTTCTGCGGTTCCCCTTATCGTCTCCTCAAATTTCTTTGTCAGCTCTCTTCCTACAAAAATTAGTGTTTTTGGATTATTTTCCTTTATGAAATTCAAAGTTTCCTTAATCCTGTATTTTGAATCAAAAAAAACAAAGGTGTATTCTTTTCCGACATGCTCATCTAAAAACCTTTTCCTTTTTCCTTTTTTCCTGGGGATAAAGCCGGAAAAAAAGACATTGTCCGCCTTTATTCCGCTTATGCTAAGCGCCGCGCTGAGAGCTGAAGGCCCGGGTATTGGCGATACGCGTATTCCTTCCTCATGAGCCCTTTTGACTATTTCATAACCCGGATCGGAAATACACGGGGTTCCGCTTTCAGAAACCAGCGCTATGGTTTTTCCACTCTTTAGCTTTTCAATGTATCTTCCGGCAAGCTGATTTTCCCTGGGTGCATAATATGAAGCTGTCTTTACTGAGAAATTATACCTGTTTAAAATTTTCTGTGTTGTGCGTGTATCTTCGCATATAAGCAGGTCCACGCTTCTTATGACATCAAGAGCGCGAAGCGTTATGTCACTGAGGTTTCCCAGCGGTGTTGCCACCACAAAAAGTTTTCCCTTTTTCAGTTCGTTATTACCGATTATTACAGCGCCTCATTAAGTGTTGTTCCATTATCGGTATCTTCTGAGGGATCGTTTTCTTCGAGAATATCAAGGAAAGCATTTATTACCGCAGGATCAAACTGGGAACCCGATTTATCCTTTAATTCTTCAATTGCCTTTTCCTTTGACATTCCCTTGCTGTATGGCCTGTTAGATGTCATGGCCTCATAAGAATCAGCCGCATTTAATATTCTGGCCCCTACAGGTATTTCCTCTCCCTTGAGCCCCTCCATGTACCCGTTGCCGTCATAATGTTCGTGGTGATACAGAACAAGAGGGGCAACATTAGTCAGAAATTCCACGGGCGCAAGTATCCTTTCTCCTATTCTGGGGTGCTTCTTTATTGTCTCATACTCTGCATCGGAAAGCCTGGCCGGTTTGTTAAGTACACTGTCTTTAATACCTATCTTGCCTATGTCGTGTATCAGCGCTGCGTACTCAATATTTCTAACCAGCTTCTGAGGAAGGTTCATTTTTTTTGCAATCTGCACGGCATATTCCGCTACCCTTTTAGTGTGGCCTTTTGAATACGGGTCTTTCTCATCAATTGCCTGCGCCAGTGTCTGAATAGTCCCCAGATACATTTCCTTAAGGTCGTTATAAAGCTGTATATTTTCAATAGCCACAGCAGCCTGATCTCCCAGTATGGAGAGCATTCTCATATCCCGTTGATTAAACTTCCTGCCGGTTTTTTTACTGTTTACATTCAATACACCGATTACTTTTTGTTTTACCTTGAGAGGAACCGTTATAAACGAATTTGAGGCATACTTTTCCTTTGAATGCCTCATAAATCTTACGTCGCGCTCTATATTCTCACAGAAAATCGGCTTTCCCTCCTGAGCCACACGCCCTGATATACCCTCGCCGATATTCATGTGCGTATGATCAACCACATCATCGGACAAGCCCCTGGCGGCCACAATTTCAAGTTCATTTGTAGCCTTTTTTATAAGCATCAGGGAACCCATTTTCGTGTTCAGAAGCTCGGTTGAGTAATCTACAATAAGCTTACAGAAGTTCTCAAGGTCATCCACCTTTGTGTGGGCCATCCCCAGCTCCTGAAACCTTGTAAGAAGAGCTAGAAGGTTATCCAGGTCTTCAATATAGCTTCTGTTTCTCTCCCTTTCTCTTTTCAAACTGTCGATAAGGTAAAGATTGTGTCTCTTTTCCCTCATCAACTGAAGTATCGCAACAAAGAGCAATACCACGGAAAGCGAAAGAACTATAAGTAATATGTTATAGGGCATTACCTTTTTTTCTGCGGGAGATCAGACCCGCCTTTCATAATCTTCAATCGTTTAAATATGAAATCTCTTTCATTGAAGATTTTACGGAAGCGCCATCATTGAAAAAACCATTACAAACAATGCAACTGTTTCAACAATTCCCAGAACCATTATATACTGTCCAAAGCCTTTCCCGGTTTCCGCCAGCGCATCGCAGGCCCTTGCGGCTGCCTTTCCCTGCATATAAGCGGAAGCCCCCATCGCAATACCGGCCGCAAACCCCATTATCATCTGCAGTGTATAATTAGCTCCTGTAGCCGGCAGCTGCGCACCAATAATTTCATTACGAAGAAGAAATCCGTATATCGTCTGAGTCAACGGAGCTCCCACAAATGCGACCATTGTAAAGGGCGCAGACTTGTTTCTTAGAAAAGCCTTCTTCCATGAACCGACCGCAGCCATTGCAGCCACACCAGTTCCCAGCGCGGATCCCGCCGCAGCAAAAGCCAAAGATAAACCTGCATCACCAAGTCCCTCTATCATCACAAACCTCCTGTTTTATTTATAAACATAACAACCACCTTCATTACCTGAAAGGCCGGTATTTTTTACCGGTCCACTCCATGCCCAGCTGCCCGGAAAACTCCAGCAGATTGAGCCTTATACCATGAACTATAACCGACATTAAACAAAGAAGAATATTTAAGCCGTGCCCTGCAAAAAGAATTGTTGCAGAAATCAAACCGCCCCAGGCCCCGCCCAATCCCACACCTGCTGCAAATTCATTACTGGCAGCTGCAACAACTACCGTAGCATAACCAACGGCAAAAAGCCTGATGTAGGAAATAATATCCGTAAAAGAACTGATTATATCAAGGGGGAGATTTCCGATTGTCTTAAGGATTCCCTTTGCCACGTTTCTCTGAAAATTGGAAAACAGAAGAACCGCCGCCGCCCCGGTGATACCCAGGGGAACTGCAAAACCTGGAAGCGGGCGATTAAGAACAAGCATTCCGGCCAGAAAATAGGCAGCCCATAAAACTGCCACCCATCCCAACTCTGAAATTGCCTTTAGTGTATTTATTAAATTAAAAGCCCTCATCATACGGGCAATGGAAAGATGAACTACCCCTATTATAAACGTTAGAAAAATTACAAAGTCCTGACTGCCTTCTACAAAGCTGCCTATCCTGTCAATTGACACAGAATCAAAAAAAGGCAGCCTTGCAATCGTCTCAGAACCAAACCAGGTCCCGGTCAAAGCTCCCCAAAGGACGGTTGCACCGCTCAATAAATAAAACAGGGAAAAAGGCTCGGAAGGGGCTTCTCTGAACTTCCTCCTTAAGAGATATGTAGCTGCTATGAAAATTAACCCGTAACCGGCATCTCCTACAATCATTGCAAAGAAAAGGCTGAAAAAGACAAGAAACCAGAAACTTATATCGAATTCTTTATACCCCGGAACAGTACCCATAAAATTAAAAACAGGTTTTACTATGTCAATCCAACCCGGATTTTCAACCAGGGTCGGAACATCGTCATCATCCGAAGGTTTCGATACAGCTATCCCCCATCCGTTTTTTTCCGCAGTCTCTTTAACCTTTGATACAAGCTTTACCGGGCAAAAACCCTGAAGGCAGGCAATAGACTCCTCGTAAAACATTCCATGTTTCACTTTCATAAACTCAATCCTTTTTTTAAGGGAATCTCTGTATCCGGCTAAACCCTCGAAATATTTCCCGTAATTTTCAAGTAAGTTCTGAGTATTGGAAATTTCTTCTCTTATCTGCTCAATTTCGCTGTTTATTTTCTGCAGTCCCATTTCAGGGAGTTCAGCTTTTCTTATGGAGGAGGACTCTTTTCTTAAATCATCTTCTTTATCCCGGGTAATATGTGCCAGGTGGAGTATTTTGCCTGATTTGTTTATAACATAAATCATTCTGTCTTTATCTATTTTTTTCAGCTCTTTTACATTGCTGATATAAAGGCCGACATAAACGCCAGCCCCGGCCAGGATTTTCAAATCTGACTTTGAAATTTTACCCCACTTTGAAAACCAGCTTTTCTGAAGGTTCAACTTTTCCAGGCGCTCTTCGAGTTTTTCCCTTTTTTCTTCTAGCTTTAAAATTTCAGCGCACTTCTGATCTACCTTCTCATCCTCAAGCTCTTCCTGCCTTCCGGAAGGCTGCAGCGACTCCAGAGATTTTTCCGTAAGCGATAATTTTCCTGACAGTTCATCAATGTTTTCGGAATAGGGCTTACGCAGGTGCGATACGTGAACAACGCCAAGACCGCGCAGCTTCTCAAGAGCGGAATCAGTCTCTTTTCTTGAAAGCATAACAGTAATTTTCCGCATTTTAACAATCATTTATCTGCACTTCTCCTATCCTTTTATTTTTTTCTTTGCAATTTTACCCCTGACAACAGCAGCGGTTCTGCGTTCCCCGAGATATATCTGAATAACCCTAATATTCTCCTGGGCCTCAGGGATTTTTATCTTCTCAAAAAGATTTACCCGCTGATTTGTTATATTAAGCTCTCTTTTTAAAGCCTCAAGTTGTCTTTCCAATATAATACTCCTGGCTCTGAAAGTTATCATTTCCTTAACGGACTCCACAGCAGCATCAAACCACAGAGGGGTGCTGAATAAGTCATACTCCTTCTCTTTGAATTCAGCCTTTTCAAAAACCGGCAGATCCACCCCTGCGATACTCTCTCTTCTTGTCAGAACCGACTCCAGGGTTATAATTTCATTTAACGGATTTTCCCGCGCAAAAAGATCTACCCATTCGTCAATCTTTTTCCTGTACTCGTCTCTTTCTTTTTCAAGCTTGCTGATTTCCTGTCGAACTTTTATGATCTGTCTCTGAAGCTGCTTTTTCTTAAGTTGCAAAGTCGGAAGATACCGCTCAAACCTTGCAAGTGAATCCTTCTGCTTCTTTAATTCCTGCTTTGTTATTTTAACCTTCGTCATCTATCTCTTTATCTTCTTTTTCTTTTTTTTGCCCCGGCCAGAATTCATTAATTAAATCGCTCCGGAAATTCGTATCCTCAGGCTCAAAACATTCAGAAAGTATCCGCCAGCCATTATCCAGGGCTTCTTCAAGAGGAACATTTACATTTAAATCCATCATTTCAGACTCAAAAAGCTTGCCGTATTTGAGAAGCTTCTTATCCCAGGGGCTCATTCTGAAGCCCATTGAACGCTTTTCCTCCGTATCCCTGTACTGGGCATAAAGCTGAATCATGCCGTCAATAATAGGGCGATGGTCCTTCCTGGTTTTATCGTTTACCTGCTGTTTAAGCCTGCTTAATGAACCGAAAGGCTCTATCCACCCGCCCCTGAGATAAAACTGGCCTTCCGTAATATACCCGGTATTGTCAGGCACCGGATGGGTGACATCATCACCGGGCATGGTGGTCACTGAAAGAACTGTTATTGACCCCGCATCTTCAAAATCAACCGCTTTTTCATACCTTTTTGCCAGCTGGCTGTAAAGATCCCCGGGATATCCTCTGTTAGAAGGCACCTGTTCCATGGTTATTGCAATCTCCTTGAGAGCATCGGAGTAATTAGTCATATCGGAAAGAAGCACTAATACATCCTTGCCCTGAAGCGCAAACTTTTCACCTACGGCAAGGCACATGTCGGGAACCATCAGTCCTTCAACCACCGGATCCGAGGCGGTATGAACAAAAAATATTGAATGAGCAAGCGCGCCTCCCTCTTCCAGCTTGTTTTTAAAGAAAAGATACTGATCGTATTTTAAGCCCACCCCTCCCAGGATTATCATATCAGCCTCCGCCTGCAGCGCTATACGGGCAAGCAGCTCATTGTAAGGCTCACCGGAGACAGAAAATATTGGGAGTTTCTGGGAAACAACAAGAGAATTAAACACATCAATCATGGGGATATTTGTTCTTATCATTCTTTCAGGAATTATACGTTTTACAGGATTAACCGTAGGCCCTGAAATCTCAATTGTGCTCTCATTCAGACCGGGCCCTTTATCTCTCGGATTGCCGCTTCCGTCAAATACCCTTCCCAGCATATCATCGGAAAAGCCGACTTTCATCGGATGACCCAAAAATATCACCTGGTCATTTGTTGATATTCCCTTTCCCCCGGAAAAAACCTGCAGCGAAACCAGATCTTTCTCAACTTTTATAACCTGAGCCAGAGAGGTTCCCCTTCTGCTTCTTACCTCAGCAAGTTCCTCATAAGCCACCCCCTCGGCTTTTACCGTTATGACATTTCCGACTATGCTTAAAATTCTGCTATGAACCTTTCTCATTGTTTTTCCTCTTGTTTCTTTAATTCTTTGAGAAAACTGTCTATTTTCTTTTCCTGTTCTTTATATTCCCCGGAATCCTTCTCGGTATAATTCCAGTCGATAAAAAGCGCTCTCAGGCGGTTAAACATCTTTCTTGCCTCTTCCTTTTCTGAAAATTCAAATACCGTATTAAGAATATAATCAAGCTTGTCAAAGACGTATCTCTGCCTATCAACATCCGTAGCGGCGTCCTGGGGATTAAACCCGTTCTGCTGAAGATATACGGCATCAAGGAACTCCGCCTTTAAATATATCTGAAAATCATCAAGCGAGGTTCCCTCCTCTCCGATTACCTTCATCATCTGATTTACTTCATCTCCCTTTTTTAAAAAAGTTTTTGCGTTTTCTACTTTTTTCTCATCAAGAGGTGTGCTATACCGCGACCAGCTCTGAAGGGGGCCTACTGCCGGAAACTTCCGGGCATTAGCCCTTTCTTGAGACAAGCCGTGAAAAGCGCCCACAACCTTAAGTGTAGATTGAGTAACCGGCTCGTCAAAATTACCTCCCGCAGGAGAAACCGTTCCTCCAATTGTAAGGCTTCCCGTTTCATTAAACGGGAGCTGAAACTGCCCCGCCCTTTCATAGAACTCCGCAATTCTGGATTCCAGGTACGCGGGGTATGCTTCTTCCCCGGGTATTTCCTCCAGTCTACCGGATATCTCTCTCATAGCCTGGGCCCAGCGGGAAGTGGAATCAGCCAGAAGCAAAACATCCAGCCCCATCTGCCTGTAATACTCACCAAGAGTGGTGGCTGTATAAACAGAAGCCTCCCTTGCAGCCACAGGCATTGAGCTTGTGTTGCAGATTATAATTGTCCGCTCCATAAGCGAACGCCCAGTCCTGGGGTCTTCAAGCTCCGGAAACTCCCTGAGGGTTTCCACAACCTCCCCGGCTCTTTCTCCGCATGCTGCTATAATAACCACATCAATATCAGCATAACGGCTGATAAGCTGCTGAAGAACAGTTTTTCCCGAGCCGAAAGGACCGGGAATGCAGTAAGTCCCTCCTTTTGCCACCGGAAAAAAAGTATCAAGAATCCTCATTTTTGTAACAAGCGGTTCAGTCGGTGTGAATTTCTCAACATAATTTGAAATGGGTATTTTTACCGGCCATCTGAATGTCATCTTAACTTCTGTTTCATTACCGTTTTCATCTTCCAGCAAGGCAATCCGGTCTTTTATTTTGTAAGAGCCTTCCCCAGCCAGCTCTTTAACCTTTATGCTGTTAGAAGAAATTGAAAAGGGAACAAAAATATGATGCTTGAATATTCCTTCCTGTACATACCCCAGGGGCTCCCCGGGGGAAAGGTTTTTTCCTTCAAGGTTTTTCCCGGGAGTGAAGTCCCATTCTCTGCTGCTGTCGAGAGCATCGAGCTGCTTACCTCTAGGCAGAAAAACCCCAAACTCTTCTGCCAGATCATGAAGCGGGTTCTGCAGCCCGTCATATACCTGGCCAAGCAGTCCGGGCCCAAGCTCAACCGATATCATATCCCCCGAAAAATCCACCTTGTCTCCCACCCTTAAGCCTTTTGTGTCTTCAAAAACCTGCATGAAAGCGGTATTGCCGGTTATACGAATAACCTCGCACATCAAACTTTGATTTTCTGTTATTGCAAAGCCCACTTCATTCTGAGATGCGCTTTCTTCAAACTCAACTGTTATCATATTGCCGCTGATCGCAACTATTTTACCTGATTTGCTCATCTTTCACCTCTATAAGTTTGTTAAATTCTTCTTTTCCCTTTTCCTTGTTAAATTCACTCATCCTGCACAGTATCTGCAGCCTTAAAAAATAAGCGAATACTGCTTCCCGGCTGAAAACATGGCCGGCCGCAATATCTTCAATCATTTGCCAACGCAGAAAAAAAAGCTTCTTTTCTACTTCAAGCGGATTACCCTCAAGCAGATCTGCGCTCAAGACCAGTCTTGAACGATGCTCCTTTTTTTCCCCGCCCCTGCTTCTGCGATATTCGGCGAGCTCGCTCCTTAAACTTTGCTCAAAATCAAAATACCTTTTCAGCATGCCGTTCTCATGAGGCTCCCTCAAATTATCCAGTTCAGCCTCTCTGAGATTTTTGAGGTCTGAGAAACTCAGCCATTTGCCTGCCTCCTCCAGAAAACTATTTTTTGAAATATCAGGCTCTTCCCCGAAAGTTAGCTCCGGAAGCTGGGCAATCAGATAATAATATTTATCCATCCTTCTGCGCTGAAATCATTGAAGATAGTGATGGATTAAGAAATACCGCCAGAGCTTCGATAATGCCTTCGTCTGAAAAATCGTAATGAGTATCACTGCCTTCCACACCTATCTGAAAACCCTTATTGATTGCAAAAGAGCTTTTAATCACAAACTTTCTTTTAGCCTTATCCTTAACCCTGGAAAGAACCAATTTCTCCACTTTATCTTTTTCGTCCTCATTGACAAGAACCTCCAGGTTTTCCTCTTTCTTATCATTCCATCTGGTGATAAGATTGGATAAAATGTCAGCCAGAACCTGAGAATTCAGGGCTTCATCAACCTCCTGCTTTAAAATACTATCGAACATTTCCATGAGTTTTTCTCTGACTGAAAGTATCACATTCCTGGCAGCCTGCCTGACGGATTTTTCAGAGTTTACGCGAAACTCCTCAGCCTTTTTTTTACTTTCTTTTATTATATCTTCAGACTCTTTCTCAGCCTCCCGGATAATCTCTTCCTTCCTGCTGCGGGCTTCAGAGATAATTTTATCCGCTTCCTGGCGGGCCTCCTCCACCCCCTCCTTCTTTACCTTTTCTATTAAATTCTCAAGATTTACATCCATGCGTCCTCCTTTTTTGAATGTTAATTATAAATAAATAAAGAATATAATGCAAAAGAAATGTAACCTGAGAATCACTCCTCATCCGAAAACATACTTCCCATATAAACGATAACAAAAACAATAGGCGCAAAAAAGAATTCAGGGCTTTTGAAAACTCATTAGGGGCATCAGAAGAATTATAGATGAGCAAAATTAAAAACCAATCTCTCTGAAATGCTGTGGTCTTTAAAACAAAGCCCCCTCAAACAACGTTTGACACATAAGAACGAATTTTGTTTAATATACCAAAAAAAGAGGAGAATAAAATGAAAGAAGAACAAACACTGATTTTAATAAAGCCGGATGGGCTGCAAAAATCGCTTACTGGAAACATATTAACTAAACTTTCAGAGGCAAAACTATATATAGTAGGAGCAAAAGTTGTTAAAGTTTCTGACAAGCTGGCTTACACGCACTATAAACACCTGGCTAAAGAGCCTTTTTTTGATGAATTAACAAAATATATAAAAGGCGAATTACATGGAAAGAAATACCGCAGGGTGCTTGCCCTTGTATATAGAGGCGAAAAAGCAATAGCAAAAGTGAGAAATCTTGCCGGAGCCACAAACCCGGAAGAAGCCGAGCCTACAAGTATAAGGGGATCTTACGGCAGAATAACAACGGAAGGAGTATACGAAAACGTTATTCACGCTTCAAGCAGCACGGAAGAAGCCGAACGCGAAATAAAACTCTGGTTTTCGCCGGAAGAAATTGTTGAAAACATATACCCTGTAAAAGATAAAGGCGGAGAGAAGGTTTGGGAAACCACCTGCGAAGACACTCAAAAACCCGCATAAGTGTTTAAATCCATAAAGCCGAATAAAACCCTTAAATACTTTACCGAACACATAGAAACCGCAGAAAATGCCCTGCAGGAATTAAACAAAACCTATCAGGCCTATCTTGAAAATGAACACAAAAAAGCAAATGAGTTTTCATACAAGGCGCACATGATTGAAAAAGAAGCAGATCTGATAAGAAGACGAATAATAGAACATCTGCAAATGAGTTCTTATCTGCAGAATATTAGAAAAGACATAATCAAATACCTTGGAAAACAAGATAACATAGTAGACCGCACAGAATCGGCATGCGATTTTCTTATAACACAAAAACCTATCGTTCCTGAATGTTATAACGCAAACATACTTGCGGTAGCAAAGCTTACAAAAGAAGCGCTTGTTCCACTAAAAGAAGCTGTTATAGGTTTATTTACTGACTACTCCAAAATAAAAACTTCTATCAGAAAAGTTAATGATTATGAAGAAGAAATTGACGGTTATGAATGGCATCTGACAAAAAATATTTTCAACAACAAAAAACTTGAAACTGCTCAAAAAATACATTTAAAAGAACTTGTTTTTCATCTGACTTCAATCTCTGACGTAATTGAAAATGCTGCCGACTTACTTGACTCCATTGCTGTAAAAAAAATAATTTAACCAAACATACCTTTTTTATTTTTACAGCGTTTAAAAAGACTACACGGTATTTTTTAACATCCGGGATGTCATATTTCCTACGCAAGATGCAGGAAAAAGGGAGCTAAATCCATATTTTAGATAATCAGGAGAATCGCCTGTATTCAAACCGGCCTCTTTCCAGGACAAGAAATTCGCCCGGAAAATTGAATTCCGGCACGATATATATTTCACGCGTTTTTTTTTCCCACTTAAAGAATTTTTCATACTTCAAATGGGCGTGGCCGGCAACAACAGAATCATACCCATAATTTTTTATAACATTTTCAGCTCCTTCAGTAATCATTTCGGCTATTACCCGGTCCGCTGCCGCATTGTTTTTACCTATTTTTTTTATCTTATCAACCAGAGTAATCGCAGCGCCGGCTGGTAATCTTTTAAAAACAAAAAAAGAAACCGGAGATCTTATGAAAAACCTCCAAAGCTGGTACCATACATCCCTCTTTGCAAGACCGTCTCCATGCTCAAAAAACACATTCTTCTCACCTGACCTCAATACAGCGGATTTGCCCACATAATGCACACCTGAGTGTTTCTTGAAATAATCCCCTGCGGTGAAATCTCTGTTTCCATAAATAAAGTGAACCCGTCTGCCGCTTTTAGAAAAATTCTTTAACAGGCTCAGACCCGGATTGTATAATTGATCGGTCAGATTAGGGTGCTCAAACCAGTACATATACATATCCCCAAGTATGTAAAGATCACTGCATACAGGCTTTACCGATTCCAGAAATTTTTCTAAATCCCTGTAATCCTCTTTTTTACGGGAAATTTTAAGATGAAGGTCTGATGTTATTACTGAAGTCAATTCTATTTCGAATAACTGACTACTGCGCTTGTGACTTCTTCATAATCACGGAGCACTACGGAAAAGCCTACATCATTTTTCGAGAACACCATATATACATAGTCATCAGTTTCATAGGAATATTCACCATTCAATGAATAATTTTTCGGAAAGAATTTGTCCTGATAAAAATTTTTTATATTCTTCATACCCTCGGAAGTCTCATATACGAGGGTAATTATACCGCCACTTATGTCTGACTGCACATTTTCAGCATTAGAATAAATATAATCCCGGTTAATATCGATAGACTCTTCCGGAATTTCATATTCATTATGATGATGTAAAACGTGCTCTTGCTCAATAGATATGATTTTGCTTATAAAATTCTCATCAGCACCTTCTATAAAGAATATATATATCAACCCCGCAATAACAAAGAGTATCAGTAAAATCGGAAACCAGGACTTTTTCTTTTTCTTTATCTTTATATTTTTCACAGGCTTCTTATCCGAAAACGTACCAGGCGCTTCGTAATCCGGGATATCATCTTCATCAATTTCTGAGAAAACGCCTCCCCCTCTTTGACTTTTTCCTTTACTGTCAATCCCTTTGGCTTTTTTCACTCCAGGTTCATCGGATCTCTCGACAAATTCCGCCCCCTCTTCATCTCCCAAATCTACTGTTTCTTCACTGTCCTTGTCTTTGAAGTTAACCCCCTCTTCGAAATCATCATCCAACATTTCAACCCCCTGTTCGTCTCCGGTAAGATTCTTTTCAAAGTCTAATTCATTTAACCCCTCATCATCCAAATCAACATTAAGACCCTCAAGCTCATCATCCAATTCTTTTTCCAAAGAAGATATATCCCTTTGAGCAGAATCATCGTCACTGTTTTTTACGAGTTCTTCTTCATTAATATCTAAATCGACTTCATTTTGTTCGTCAAAATCAAGAGGATTTTTTTCCTCACTGACCGATTCGGTTTTTTCTTCTTTTGTTATTTCTGTCTCTTCCTTTTCCCCCTCCAACTCTAAATTTTCTTTTCCAAATATCCCATTATCTGTTTTTTTCCTACCTTCTGACGAAGACTCGACGCTTTTTCCTTCCGTCTCTGTATATTTTGTGTCATCTTCTTTAATTTCTCCGCTTGCCTCAGTTTCCTGTATTTCCTGCGCATCTTTTTGTGACACTCCAGAAGCCGGCTTTTCTTCCACGCCATCCCCGGGAGAATCTACACCGAGATCACTAAAATCCATCTCGTCAAGATCTATCTCTTCCTCTGCTTCTTTTGCCGCAGGTTCAGAGATGCCGGGGGCTTCTGCTTTCTCCCGGCTCTTTTCAGGCTTTTCTTCCTGCAGTTCAAATTTGTCGAGGTCTATCTCTTTATCCCCCCCTGAAATCCCGGAACTCTCTTCCTTTTTCTCACCGGGCCCTTCTGCCCCCATCTCCGGTGTTTCCCCCGCCGGAACGTCTTTCTCTTTTTCACCTGACACACCCGTAACCCCAGAAGCCGGCTTTTCTTCCACGCCATCCCCGGGAGAATCTACACCGGGATCACTAAAATCCATCTCGTCAAGATCTATCTCTTCCCCTGCCGCAGTTTCAGAGATGCCAGGGGCTTCTGCTTTCTCCCGGCTCTTTTCATGCTTTTCTTCTTGCTCCTCAACACCACCGGGAATTTCGGCTTTCTCATTGTCCTTTGT
>PWEK01000017.1 GCA_003553445.1 Elusimicrobiota bacterium | reverse complement strand
TTTATGCCTTCCTCTGTTTTTTCTAAAAGAGGAAGTTTCAGCATACCACCAAAATGTTTCCATGTTTCATCATAATCTGAGGGCTTCTCCCCTCTGTATTCAGAGAGGCTGTAAAGCTCAATGTTTCGAGATGAATCGGCTTTATGCTTAAGGTTAATTTTCCAAGTAATATGATCTCTCTTATTTTGTCCCCTGAAAACATTATGCTCTTTTAATACCCCCTGGTATGAGGAAAGAGGTTCAGTCCAATTTTTTTTCCCGAACAGGCTTTTTTCAATACAGTAAACTTCTTTGGAGGATATTTTTGTGTTTTTGCGATAAAAAAACATGTTGAACATTAACAGTCCGAATAAGCCAAGCAATGCTATAAAAATTAAAAAGATAACAGTAAATATTGGTTCATCGAGAGCTTGTATGTTAGAGATTAAAATGTATAGAAAAAGCAAAGATCCAAGAATGAAAAGAATACCGACAAAACCCATCAGTTTAGAACCCTTTTCTTCCCTGCCCATAGGCAATGAGTGACTGTTGGGCTCCCACCTTAGTTTTTTTCTTTTAAAAATCATGCTTTCTCCTTTGTTTAGTTTCTCTCAAAAAACAGTGAACCGGCGCAAAGAATTCTCCATTATGGTCCTATATTCTAATATACAAAATTATATTTTCTTATCAATTTTATATATACATAGTAGATTGAAATTTAGTTAGAATTGGCCGATATGGCTTTTATAATCATGTTTTTAATATAGATCTTATCTTTTTTATTCATGTTTTTTCCGAAACAAATAGGTTTCCCGCTATTTTCTATAATTATTGGGAGATTTATTTGAAAAGGAAAACCATTTTCGGGCTTTTTTATATCAATGCTTTTTATTTTTGCGGTTGAAAGGATTTGTTTTTCTTTAACTCCCCAGGGGTATCTAACCTGATGTTTTATCTTTGAATTTGAAAAAAAGAGCTCTTCTTTAGAAAGCAGCTTCCAAATAAATAAAAAGGCAGCTATTGAGGTTAAGACCATGAAAAATAAAGAAAGAATAAGCATAGCTAAACTTTTATGGTTTTCGTCATAAAAAAGGTTGTTGAAATAATATAAAACAGCATATAAAAAGAAACTATTGAAATATTCTTTTATTGTTTTTATGTTTACTAAATAGCCGTCATGCTTCTTTTGTATTTTGTATGATTTTCCGATTTTATATCGCATTTCTGATTCATCTGTTTTTTCAGAGTCTTTTCTAACTGAATTTTTAGGTGGAATATCCCTGCTCTTTAGTTCTATTGATTTTTCACCTATCGCTGTTTTTTCTAAAAGGGGAAGATTCAGCAGACGTGCAAATTTTTTCCATGTTTCATCACTATTTTCGGGTTCAACCCCCGTGGGTCTGGAGTGACTGTAAAGCTCAATATTTCGAGATGAATCGGTTTTATGTTTAAGGGTAATTTTCCATGGGGCATGTGCTCCATCTTTGCGAAAGAAACCGCCGCCATTAGAAATATCATTCTCTTTTAATACCCCCTTGTATGAGGAAAGAGGCTCACTCCATTCCTTTTTCCAGAGCAAACTTTTGTCTATATAACGAACTTCATTATGTGATATTATAGTTTCTTTTTTATTAAAAAATCTATTTATCATTAATAGACCTATGGAGGGAAACGCAACTGTAAACATTAATGCAGATTGACGTATAGAATCAGTGTCAATTGGTCTTTCGGTGTTTAATATAACTCTCAATAGAAGTAATTGAGACCCAATTACTATAATTAAACCTACTAACCCCATCAGTTTAGAACCCTTTTCTTCCCTGCCCATAGGCAATGAGTGACTGTTGGGCTCCCACCTTGTTATTTTTCTTTTAAAATTCATTCGTTCTCCTTTTCTTAATTATTCCTAAAAAGCAGCGGGCCATCGCAAGAATTCTCCAGTATTGTCCTGTATTTTAATATATATAATTACATTTTCTTGCTAATTTCAAATTTTTAGAAGCAGCAAAGCGGGATTCTTTATATATATTAATGCAAGTAAGGGCTCTAAAAGTAAGAGTTTTTAGGGATAACGATAGTTTTTGGGTTTTCTTATTTAAAATTGGAGGCCTGAAATTCAGCATATTGCCATGAGGCTGTAATTTTGTTATAAGCCTATTATGATGAAAATACTCTTTAACAGAAATTTCACTTTTACTTTAGGCTTTGCAGCGGGCCTTGTTTTCGGCAGTTCTATGGAAATATTTTCTTTTCTGAACATGCCAATTCTTATGCTTATAATGACCCTGTCTTTTACAGAAACAGATTTTTCTCCTTTTAAAGACTTGAAAAAATCTTCTGTTCCTTTCATGGGAGGAGTTTTTCTCAATTATTTTATGATATTTTTTGTTGTGCTTTTATTGGGAAGGCTTTTTGGTATTGAAGGCGAGCTTTGGGCGGGGCTTGTGCTTACCGCTGCCACTCCGCCGGGCCTGGCGATTATGCCTTTTACGGCAGTAGTGGGAGGCAGTATGTTTTATGCAACAGCGGCCACTCTTTCGGCCTTTTTGGCTGCTTTGTTATTGACTCCATGGCTGACTGCGGTTTTCATAGGTAATAATGCTATAAGTTATATTTCTATTGCCCGGCTGCTTGTTTTGCTTCTGTTGATACCCCTTTTTATAGGAAGAATATGCAGAAAGGTCGGCCTGGGCCCTTTTGCAATGAAAATTCACGGCCCGGTAGTTAATTTAGGCTTCGGGATTATTTTTGCGATTATACTGGGTGTCAACAGGAACTTGATTCTACTAAGCCCCGAATATTTCATAAAGCTGCTTCTTATATCTGCTATTACGATTTTCGGCCTGGCTTACGCCGCTAAATACATTCTTAGTAAGAAAAATACGGATAAGGCAACCGGTAAAAGCATCGTTCTTACCTCTACAGTTAAGAACTCCATATTCGGGGCTACTGCCGGATTAGCCTTGCTGGGCCCGGAAGGAGCCCTTCCGGGGACAATTTTTACGCTCGTAACTCTGCTCTACCTTATGTTTGTGGATAAAATACTTTCTTAAGCGATTTATTCTTCGGCGCCGCGGCTTTTTAAGGTCTGAGCTATTTCTTTATGCCTTTCGCGCTTTGCGTGAGCCAAGGCGGTTTCTCCTGAATCATCCTTGGCATTCACATCGGCGCCCTCTTTTATCAGAAGTTTTACCATGTCAATATCCCCCCGTATTACCGCTGTTATGAGAGGGGTCATGCCGTAGTTGTCTGTGGCATTTAAGTCCGCTCCGGAATCTATTAATGTCTGCAGCATTTCAATGTCGTTTTCGTCCGCCGCTTTTATTAGAGGAGTTGCCCCCTTGTTATTTTTGGCATCTACATCCGCGCCTGCTTTTGTAAGTATGCTGATTATGTCCATGTTGCGGCTGCGTATGGCGTTTATGAGGGCGGTTTCGCCGAATTCGTTTTTGGCGTTTACGTCGGCGCCGGCATCTATGAGCATCTTTACTATTTCAGGGCTTCCTTCGTAAGAGGCAATTATAAGTGGGGTGGTGTTCTGGTTGTCTGTGGCGTTTACATCCGCCCCTGCTTCTATAAGTATTTTCACAATCTGCTCATTAGAGTTTGAGGCGGCTTTATTAATAGCGGTCCATCCGTATTTGGCTTTTGCGTTTACATCCGCCCCGGCTTCTATAAGAAGCTTCACCATTTCAGCGCTGCCTTCTGCTGCGGCTTCTATTAAGGCCGTTGACCCCTTGTAGTTTGCTGCATTAACATCAGCTCCTGCATCCAACAATAATTCAACTGCCTCCTGATAGCCTCGCATAGAGGCCGCCATTAGAGCTGTCCATTCATAAGGCTCCCTTGCGTCAACATCAGCTCCGGCGTCTATGAGCATCCTTACTATTTCAAGGTCCATGGTTTCCACCGCCTGAGCCAGAGCAGTTTCTCCTTCGCTGTTTTTTTTGTTTACATCCTCACCGTTGTTTAATAGTTTTTTTAACCGATTGAGGTTCCTGTCTTTAACCGCTTTAATTAACTTTGTCATATTTATCTCCTTTTTAAAGGTGAAAGAAAACCTTTTAACCGGGAATCTGCAAAATTCTAAGCTTTCACAAGCTTATATCTAAACTATTAAATTGAACGGTAATTGTCAATAAGTTTGGGAGTATATGTTAAATTGTATAAGCCTCTGTTTTTTTGAGTAGGCGCCGATAATATTCTTGAAATTTGCTCTCATTTTTATATTATATGTTGTAAGTCCGGGCGATGGGGTTCGCCTTTAAATGCGAGAATATGCGCTGATGACTCCTGCTTAAGATGCAGGGGCTTTTTTATTGAAAGGAAAAATTATGGCAACTAACATAGGAATTATAATCATACTGGGGCTGTTTGCTAATTACTTGTTTAAAAAAATCAAGCTTCCGGGTATTCTCGGCATGCTCTTGGTGGGAATACTTATAGGTCCTTATGGCGCTGACTGGCTTACTCCTGAACTGCTAAGGGTTTCTTCGGATTTCAGGTTTATTGCTCTTATTATCATTTTACTGCGTGCAGGCCTCGGATTGGAGAAACAGAAACTGCAGCAGGTTGGCAGGACCGCTATAAAGATTAGCTTCATTCCCGGGCTCATAGAGGGCTTCACCATAACTTTCGTATCAATGCATTTTCTGGGGTTCGGTTTTATTGAAGGCGCGGTTCTCGGTTTTGTCGTTGCCGCTGTATCCCCTGCGGTGGTTGTCCCCAGAATGCTTCACTTTTCAGAGAAGGGAATCGGCGCAGACAAAGGGATACCTACTTTAATACTGGCCGGTTCATCTGTTGATGATGTTTTTGCTGTGACAATGCTGACCTCGTTTCTTGCAATGTATACAGCGGCATCTGTCAATGTAGCAGGTCAGGTGCTGACATTTTTTTCTTCCATTCTTCTCGGTATTGCGATCGGCGTGCTGGCAGGGTTTTTACTTGTAAAGTCTTTTTCCCGTTTCAGCATGAGAGACACAAAGAAGGTTCTTTACATACTGGGGATTGCGATTCTGATAACTGCCATTGAAGACGTTCTCAGCGGAACTGTTCAGATAGCCGGTCTGCTCGGTGTTACGGTAGTTGGCTTCATAATACTTGAAAAAACTCCCGGGGGAGCTAAAAGGATTGCAGAGAAATTTGGAAAGATATGGATTTTTGCGGAAATACTGCTTTTTGTACTCATAGGAGCGCAGGTTAATATTCATATTGCCTGGGATGCGGGGCTTGTCGGAGCACTGATAATTCTCATCGGACTTGCAGGCAGAAGTGCAGGCGTCGCTTTTTCTACAGCAGGAACAAACCTGAACCTGAAAGAAAAACTTTTCTGCATAATAGCCTACTTTCCGAAAGCAACGGTTCAGGCTGCAGTAGGAGCCATACCCCTTTCTATGGGTATGCCCGAGGGGGACCTGATACTGGCTATAGCAGTGTTAGCGATAATCATAACCGCTCCTCTTGGAGCTATTGGAATAAACTGGTCTTCAAAACACTTGCTTAATAAGTAGTTAAAGAATTTTCATAAAAAACATCTGCAGAAAGAAATTAAATTTTCAAGCTTTCGTTTATCCGGGCTTAGAGAAAAAAGTATTTTCTCAGCTTCTCCGGCCAAATCTGCAATTTCTTTTTCAGCGCGGTCAATGCTGCCTGACTTTCTGTAAAGTTTCAAAATATTACGGCAGTCTTCCTCTCCGGGGGAGTCAAGTGATAAAAATTCCCGAATGCTGTCTTTTGCTGTTTTGTGTCCGGATACGTATGTATAATACATAAGAAGTGTTTTTTTCTTTCTGACCAGATCCTCGTACGGATCCCGGCCCTTCTTATTTACGGTTATGTCTATTATGTCGTCTCTGATCTGAAATGCTGTTCCCATGAGCCGCCCGGCGGTTGCAATTTTTCCCCTGTCCTTTTCAGGGGCCCCCGCAAGAATGGAGCCCGCCAGCATAGGGCATGTAAAAGTATATCTTGCCGACTTGTGATCATACATTTTTAAAATATGTTCCCTTGTTAAATCCTCAATTTTTTTATGTTCATAAATAAGCTCACTGAATTCTCCTATTCCTGTGATAAAAGCAGCCCGGAGAACTTCATCCACAGCGGGATATTTAAGAGAAAGCTCAGCATCAGAGGCCATAAAGAGTTTTAACCCCATACCGTATAGGATATCTCCGGTTACAATAGCAAGTTCTTTTCCCTTCCCCGTATTTTCATTCAGGAGCAGATGCATGGAAGGCCCGCCGCGGCGCTGTTCGGCTTTATCTACTATGTCATCATGAATGAGAGCGCATGCATGAAGAAGTTCAAGCCCTGCAGCTGCGGAAATAACTCTGTCTGTGGAATCTGAAGAATAGGCCTGCCAGGAGAGAATAAGGAGGATGGAGCGTATCATTTTGCTCTTTCGGCTTAAAAAATCTTCAATTGAGGAATAGAGTTTTTTAATATGAGCTTCTCTTCCGTATGAAGCGCAGCTTTCTTCCAGGAAGTCAAAAATTTTCTTCCTGATTAACGGTGAAAGTTTATTGTAATATCTGTTATCTATAATAGAGCTCCCAGGAAAAAAGAAAAAGCCAGAATTGAGTTTATTCCCGCATATAGTTTAAGGGTTTTTAAATCTATATCCTCCAGGTCCCCTTCACTCTTTTTCAGCGTTTTTGAACATTTAATGGCAGACGGAATAAAAAGCAGAGATAACAGGGAAAGAGGGGGATAATACGTAAAAGCGGCCATAAGGATTATCCAGATAAAAACCGCAGCAAGCATAAATGAATAAAGAGCAGAGGCCTTATCTTTTCCTGTTATCATCGGCAGTGTCTTTACCCCGGCCGAGCGGTCTTTAGGGATGTCCCTTATATTGTTGGACAAAAGTACCGCCGTTATAATCAATCCCGGGGGAAAAGATGCAGCGACTGCAACAAAGGGAAGCTGCCCGGTGAGCGCAAGGTAGATTCCCGAACCTAAAAGAGGCCCCATTAAAATCAGTATCATTATTTCACCTGCGCCGCGGTATTTGTAGGCAAGGGGAGGCCCGGTATATGAGTAGCCTCCGGCAAAACCCACCCCTCCCAGGAGAAAAAGAGAAAAGCCCCTGTGTAATGAAAGAACAATGAGACATCCCAATCCTGCCGCAAAGGTTAACAGCATAAAAAAGAGAACCTGGCCGGAAGAGGCCTCTCCGGAAGCCAGGGTATGCACGCTGTCTTCTTCTGAAACCGGGTCAACCCCTTTTTTGAAATCAAAATATTCATTTACAAGGTTTACAAAGAGGTGAATAGATCCTACCCCAAGAAGTATTACAGGAAAGAGAGACCATTTTGCTTCATCACCCCGGTACAGGGCTAAACCTGCGGCTATGGCAGCGGGGATGAGTGAAGAAAGTAGAAAGTTGGCGCGGGAGGCTTTTAAAAAGACCTTTAAACTTAAGTTTTCAGCTTTCATTTTTTTCCTCTTTCATTTTTTTTAGTTCTTTTATGATAGTGTTTCCGGGATCAAGGAGCTCGGCCTGCTTAGCATATTGATCATAAGAGTCGATATCTCCCTTCATAAAGTATAATTTTGCAATGGTGGCATGAATATCGGCAAAGTCCGGGTCTTTTTCAAGCGCCCTGTAGAGGTGTCTTTTTGCTTTGGACATATTTCCTCCGGTTAAACGCGGAGCCATTAAGTAGTAGCTGCCCCAGGCAAAAAGAACCCCCGGATAGTCGGGGTCCAATTCTCTGGCTTCTCTGAGGTGTCTGCGGGCTGCAAGACCTCTTGAAATTCTTCCGAATATAGAAGATTCCATAGCGGCCGATCCCTTTGCTCCGCCGGCAATAAGGTGGGCGCGGATAAGGTTTGCCCTGTCTATCCTCTCTTCCATGGATATAATACGCTCCGCCAGGCTTATTGCTTGCGAGTAATTGCCTTTTTCGAAATGTATGTATGCTTTAGTTACCAGAGCGGGAGCAAAACCGGGTTTTTCATCTATAACCTCTTTCAGGATGCTTATGCTTTCAGAAAAAAGTCTGCGGCGTCTGTATATTTCTGCAATTCCCCATTTCGGCCCGTGCCCGTTTTCTTTAAGCTCTTTAGTTATTTTAAACCATTTCTCAGCTTCATCATCAATCCGTCTTGTTAAAAGATCCACGGCGAACATATATGCTGATGAAGAGGAATAAGGATATGTTGAAGGCTTGAAATCAAAACCCGGAGACTCATAAACCCTGTTATGCAGTTCAACCCAGTTAAAGCTTTCAGCTGATGTTTCAGAGACAGCAAGGGGCAGGAAAAATATGAAAAGAAAAACTCTTTTTTTAATATTTATTTTTAATCCTCCAGGTGAAATCCTTTTGCTTTCCATCTGTTTAATCCTCTCTCCAGATTATAAACGCGGGGAAACCCTTTATCTTCCATTATTTTCATTACGATGAGGCTTCTTACTCCGGCTGCGCAATATACAAGATAAGTATTTTTCCTTTTCAGCTCTTCAATTATTATATTGAAATCAGAAGAAAAGAAGTCAATATTTAATGAGTTTTCTATATGACCCTGTTTGAATTCACTCTCTGTTCTTACATCTATTATTACAAAATCGGGGTTCTCGCGGTTTTTCTTTATCAGTTTTCGGGCTTTCCGGGAAGAAATGTTTTTCGTAGCGGCATGTTTCTCCAAATCGATACTTTGCCCTGCTCCTTTTCTGTTACATCCGGCTAAAAAAAGGAAACTTAAAAGAATTGCCAAAAGGCATCTATTCATCAAATATCATCTTGCCGATCTTAACTTCCTTAATATGTTCAAGCTCTTTTTTCAGGTTTTCCTGTTCTTCGGCGCTTCCGCATAATTCAAGAATAATTATGCCGCTGACGCTGCAGCTTTCGCTTCCGGTATCGTGAAGGCCTATTCTTGTTTTTATATTACACCCGTATTTTGTAAGAACTTCCTGCACTTTCCCGGCTTCTTTCTCTCTGTTTTCAATACAGATACCCATAATTTCTTTACAGTTCATTTGCTATACTCCTTTTTCCTGCGCAACAATACTGATAATTATATTAAATATATTCCAAATTAAAAAGCCTGCCGGAATTATAATTACGTTTTCGTAAATCTGTGTATTTCATCTCTCTTGCAAGAGTGATTAAAAAGTTTAATAATGAGTATATATGCGGATAAATAAAAGGTTAAGAATTTTTAAAAAAACAGGCTTAATGCATAGGAGAGCTCTTTTATGAATAAAAAAATAGTTGTTAATGACTTAATGCAAAGCGGCTACGAGTACTGGCTTTCTGAGCCTGTTGGTAAAAATTTTTCACCTGAATTCAAGCCTGAGTTGACTCCGGCCCAGATGCTTAAGCTGGGTGTTTTTGGAGGGAAGTATATGACGGATTGCCGTAATGAGTTTCCGGACTCCTGGTTTAAAAATGCCAGGCTGTGTCACAAGCGGCACGATCCGGAGCTTAATTTCTTTAAAGTAAATGCCTCACAACCGTTGTCTTACTGGAGAGAAAAAGGCTGGATTTACCCGGATGACCCGCGAGGGTGGTTTCAGTGGTACTGCAGATACTATATGGGGCGCAGATGCCCTGATGACGGCAGACAGATAAAACGCTGGAAAGCTATAAAACGTCACAGGGCCCAGATTAAAAAGAACTGTTCTCCGGGGGATTTCTCATGCCGACCGAAGCAAAGACAGGTTCTTCTTCACTGGGCGTACGACAGCAGGAAATTATAGATAACTGCATTAATGATGAGCTGTAAGTTTTTAAGGAAGGCATTGAAGTTAATTGGAAAAACAGTTTCAAAGGTTTGGAGCTAAATAAGAAGAAGTTCTGAACCATCTTTTTTTATTCCGTAGAAAGGGAAAGGAATATTGTAGTGAAAAATAAAATGGAATATTACTCAACCGGGGTTCCGGGAATTGATGAAAAAATAAAAGGGCTCAATATAGGGGACAATGTTGTCTGGCAGATAGACAGCATAGATGATTACAGGTATCTCGCCGGCTCTTTTGCTTTTAAAGCTCTTGATGATAATAGGAAAGTTGTTTACTTTCGCTTTGCTTCCCATGAGGAAATCCTTCCCGACCGGGACGGAATTGAGAGGTTCGACTTTGACCCGGGAGAGGGTTTTGAATCTTTTACCTCAAGGGTTAATTATGAAATCGAGAGACAGGGAAAAGAGGTTTACTATGTTTTTGACTGTCTGTCGGAGCTTCTTTCCTCATGGGCAAATGACCTGATGATAGGCAACTTTTTCATGGTTATCTGTCCCCGTCTTTTTGAGCTGGAAACCATCGCGTATTTTTCGGTAATGCGAAACAGCCACTCGGACAAGGCTATTTCCAGGATACGCAAAACAACTCAGCTGTTGATAGATGCATACCGGTTTGAAGGGGATTTTTATATTCACCCCCTTAAGGTTGAAAACAGGTATTCCCACACAATGTTTCTTCCTCATCTTCAGAGCGGAGAGAAGTTTAAGCCGGTCACTGACAGCGTAAAAATTGTAAAGCTTTTTTCAAATATAGATAAAAAGGGAAGCGGGCCGGTTAAAGGAAAACTGGATTATTGGGACAGGCTTTTTATCCGGGCAGGGGAGCTGGCGGATAATACCTGTGGAGATGAAGCCGCCTGCCGAATGCGGGACAGGATATGTTCGATGATGATTAGTGAAAACCCCCGTATACTGTCGCTTGCAAAGAAATACCTCAGCTTAAAGGATTTACTTGAGATAAAGGACCGTTTTATAGGTACAGGTTTTATAGGAGGAAAGTCCGCCGGCATGCTTCTGGCGCGAAAGATTCTTTCCCGGGATAAAAAGCTTAAATGGGATGATATATCAGAGGCCCATGATTCTTTTTATGTGGGTTCGGATATATTCAATTCCTATATTGTTGAAAACAAGCTGTGGAAGCTTCACATGAAGCAGAAAAACCTCGATAGTTATTTTAAGTCGGGGGAGGAACTGCAAGAGAGACTTTTGAAGGGCTTTTTCCCCGACGAGGTTAAAGAGCAGTTTCAGCAGATAGTTGAATACTTCGGTGCTTCTCCCGTAATTGTAAGGTCCAGCTCTCTCCTGGAGGATGCTTTTGGAAACGCTTTTGCCGGGAAGTATGAAAGCATATTCTGCGCCAATCGCGGAACGCCCTCCCAAAGATATGAGGCCTTTGAAGATGCTGTAAGAAAGGTTTATGCCAGCACAATGAGCAGGGATGCTCTTACTTATCGCAAAGTCAAAAATTTGCATGAATCACGTGAGCAGATGGCGCTTCTGGTGCAGCGTGTTTCCGGCTCTCATCATAAAAGATATTTCTTTCCCGACGCTGCAGGGGTGGGTTTTTCCCATAATACCTATGTATGGAACGAAAAGCTCTCTCCGGATGCGGGGATGCTGAGGATTGTATTCGGCCTTGGCACCAGGGCTGTAAACAGGGTGGAAGGGGACTACCCCCGGATGGCCGCTCTTGATAACCCCGGCATACGCCCCTACTCAACCAGGGATGACTTCAAAAGGTTTTCTCAAAGGAAGGTTGATCTTATAAATATCGAAAAGAATTCTCTTTCCTCTTTAAATTTTCTGGATCTGTCGGATCAGCTAAAGGGTATAGATACTGAACTGATGTGCGATAACGATTACGAGACCGCCAGGGCTCTGAAAAGAAAGAGCTATCCGATTCTTACCCTGAACGGGCTTTTAAAAAGAAAAGATATTGTATCTGCATTCAGAGGGATGCTCAAGACACTTGAAAAGGCCTATGAATATCCCGTAGAGATAGAGTTCACATTAAATTTCGGTGAGCAGCGCTTTTTCATAAACCTCCTTCAGTGCAGGCCCCTTCAGACAAAAGCTGCAGGAAAAAGAATAGCCATAGAATCGGCTTCGGAAAATATGGGCGTATTCTTCAAATCCAGGGGAAACTTTATAGGGGGAAACGTTTCAATGCCTGTAGAGCGAATAATATATGTAAATCCCCGCTCTTATATGAACCTGAACCGGGAAGATAAATATGAAACCGCCAGGATAATCGGAAGACTGAACCGGGTAATAGACAAAAACAGAACCCCCTCCATGCTTATAGGTCCCGGAAGGTGGGGAACCACCACCCCTTCTCTGGGGGTATGCGTAAACTTCTATGAAATCAATAATTTTAGCTTTCTTATTGAGACAGCGCTTCCGGAAGAGGGCGTTATGCCCGAATTCTCATTCGGCACCCATTTTTTCCAGGATATCGTTGAAGCAGATATTTTTTACGCCGGGCTTTCAGGAGAAGAGGGCTCCCGGGGACCGGACAGGGATTTTCTGAACTCTCTTGAAAACACTTTAAGCAAGCTGCTGCCCCGTCAGGAAAAATTTAAGGGTGTTATCGGGGTTTACGATGTATCAGGAAAAGAGATGAAGCTCCTTTCGGATATTATATCCAGAAAGCTTATCTGCGTTTACAGGACCTGATAAAAATATGCTAATCAAATCTTAAAGCCCTGATAGGGGAATTTCTCTTGTGAGAGCTTTTTTCTTTCAGTTCTCTGACTTTCAAAAGCAGCTCTGCATCTGCTTTTTCCTCCTCTCCTTTTCCATCACAGGCCAGGGCGCAGTCAAGCTCCCGGTATGAAATGCCCAGTTCTTCTTCGTCCCTTTGCCCCTGGAAAAAATCAGGGGAAGGGGGTTTCTGAAGAATCTTTTCGGGGACTCCCAGGGATGAGGCCATTTCGTAAACCTCGCTTTTGTAGTAATTTCCGAATGGGCTTATATCTCCAGCTTCATCGCCCCATTTGGTAAAATACCCGGTCATTATTTCACTTCTGTTAGAGGTATTCATAACCAGCATATTCCTTGAGGCCGCTTCTCTGTACAGGAAAGCGCTGCGAATGCGTGCGGCAAAATTTCCAATCATAAGAGGGTCTGTTTCTCCGGTCATTCCTGAAAAAATACTTATAATGCGGCTTATGTCATATGTGCTGAGACTGACTTTAAGCTTATTTGTTATCAGTTTCACCTCCGGGTTCATTGTTCTTCCGTCATGGGGCATATGAAATGCCAGGCAGTTTTCTTTGCCCAGGGCCGATACTGCAAGATATAAGCAGGCTGCCGAATCCACGCCGCCCGAGACGCCTATTACTACTCCTTTTTTACCGGCAGCCTTCACATTTTCTCTTATGAAACCCTTAAGGCGCCTCAGGCGATTTTCATTTTTCATCATAGGTTCGATTATAAAATAGGAAGATAGGCGTTCAGCTCGTAGTCGCTGACCTGGGTCCTGTATCTGTCCCATTCTATTTTTTTGTTTTCCATGAACTTTTCAAACACATGCTCTCCAAGAGCTGACCTGAGAAAATCCGAATTCTCGGCAACATGTATAGCCTCTATCAGGCTTCCGGGAAGGGTGTCTATACCCTTTTTCTTCATCTCTTCAGGGCTCAGCTTAAACATATCAATCTCCGAGGCATCCTTCAGGGGGTATTTGTTTTTTATTCCCTCCAGTCCGGCAGCCAGCATGACAGAAAAGGCCAGGTAGGGGTTGCATGCCGGATCGGGAAACCTGAGCTCTATTCTTGTAGCTTTTTCCTGTCCCGGTTTGTACATGGGAACCCTGACTAATGCGGAACGGTTTTTCTGTCCCCACACTATATATACCGGAGCTTCATAACCGGGAATCAGGCGCTTGTAGGAATTAACCCACTGGTTGGTTATGGCGCATATTTCTGCCGAATGCTTTAAAACACCGGCCATGAAATGCCTTGCCTCCGGTGATAGATGATAGGGCTCTCCTTCTTTATAGAATGCATTCTTACCCTTATTAAAAAGAGACATGTGAGTATGCATTCCGCTGCCGTTTACGCCCGATATGGGTTTGGGCATAAAAGACGCGTAAGCATCACTTTGCATTGCTATTGCCTTTACGGTGGCCTTGTAGGTAATTACATCATCAGCCATTTCAAGGGCCGGTCCGTAGCGGAGGTCTATCTCGTGCTGTCCCGGAGCCACTTCATGGTGTGAATATTCAACCGGTATTCCCATTTCCTGGAGCGCAAGAATGGTGTCTCTCCTGAGGTCATGTCCCAGGTCAAGGGGCATCAGGTCAAAATAGCCTCCCTCATCCATAACTTCCGGGCTCTTGTCGTTTTTAAAGTAAAAGTACTCCAGTTCAGGCCCCACGTTAAAGGCGTCAAACCCTGCCTTCTTCATCATTTCAAGGTTCTTTTTAAGAATGTTCCTGGGGCATCCTTCATAGGGCTTGCCGTCAGGGGTCAGAACATCGCAGAACATTCTTCCCACCACGGCTTTCTCACCCGGCCGCCAGGGCAGTATAGTAAATGTAGACGGGTCGGGCTTTCCTATCAGGTCGCTTTCGAAAATTCTTGCGAAACCCTCAATAGATGAGCCGTCAAAACCCATTCCGTCCTCCATAGCCGACGGAAGTTCGTCTGGCGTTACCGCAAAGGATTTAACCTGTCCCAGTATATCCACAAACCAGAACTTGATAAACTTCACCTCTTTTTCTTTTACAGTTTTCAGCACATCCTGCGCCGAATAATCTCTTTTTCTCATAACTCCTCCTCTGAGTTTATTTCCTTTAGCCTATTGCCTTAGGACCTTTTTCTCCTGTTCTTATTCTTATACAGTCCTTAAGCTCTGTAATAAGAATTTTACCGTCTCCTATTTCACCCGTTCTAGCCCCTTTTATAACGGCATCCACCGCCGGCTGAAGGTAGTCTTCGTTTACAGCTATATCCAGCCTTACTTTCTTCAGAAGGTTTACTTCCTGTATCACTCCTCTGTAGGTTTCGGTGTATCCCTTCTGCTGTCCCGCTCCCAGAGCGTTGGTGACAGTCATTTTGTAAATGCCCTTATCATATAACTCCTTTTTTACGTCAGGGAGCTTATGGGGCTGAATCATTGCGGTTATAAGTTTCATATGAACCTCCTTATTCGTTTGTGAAAATCTGGAATCCCGAATAAGATTCCATTCCGTGCTCTCCGATATCCAGTCCCTTGAGCTCTTCATCCCTTGAAACTCTCAGTCCCATAAACTTTTTAATCAGGGAGAAAAGAACAAGTCCGGTTGCCATTGACCAGATAAATATCGCAAGGACTCCCGCAAATTGCGCTCCGAGCAGCCGGAATCCGCCTCCGAATAAAAGCCCGTTGCCCGTAGTTCCGGGAGCTATTGACTCCTGGGCGAACAAGCCCAGGGCAAGAGTGCCCCACGCCCCGCAGACTCCGTGAACGGATACAGCTCCCACAGGGTCGTCAATATTTAATTTCTGATCAAGAAATATAACCGCCAGAACAACTATTACTCCTGCAATGAGGCCTATGAAAAGGGCGCTGCTTATGGAAACAAAAGCGCATCCTGCAGTTATTCCAACCAGTCCGCCCAGGGCTCCGTTTAAGGTCATGCTTATATCTGGTTTTCCGAACATGACCCATGCTGTAATCATAGCTGCAATGGCTCCCCCGGCAGCCGCTATATTAGTAGTTACGGCTATATGCCCTATATCTATGACAGCCTCCATTGTGCTTCCGGCGTTGAAGCCGAACCATCCCAGCCAGAGTATAAATACTCCAAGGGCAGCCAGGGGTATGTTATGCCCGGGTATGGCGTTTGAGGATCTGTCGCGGTTATACTTACCATATCTTGGGCCCAGCAATATCGCTCCGGCAAGCGCCAGCCACCCTCCTACGGAGTGTACAACGCTTGAACCGGCAAAATCCCACATTCCTATTTCAGCCAGCCATCCGCCTCCCCATATCCAGTACCCGGATATGGGATATATAACAGCCGTAATAAAAGCGCTGTAGACAAGGTATGATTTAAACTTTGTCCTTTCAGCCATTGCGCCTGAAACAATTGTGGCTGCGGTAGCTGCAAAAACCAGCTGAAAGAAATATTTAACCACCAGAGGCACCGGCGTCCAGTCCAGTGAAGCAAAAGTGTTCCCGCTGTCTCTTAGAAAAAATCCGCTGGTACCCATAAAAAGCCCGCCTGCCCCGAACATAAGACCAAAACCTACTGCCCAGAAAGCTATTGTGCCTACACTGAAGTCCATAAGGTTCTTCATCAGTATATTGACAGAGTTCTTTGACCTGGTAAATCCGGCCTCGACCATTGCGAAGCCCGCCTGCATGAAAAAGACCAGAGCCCCGGCAATTAAAACCCATATTGTATCAAGTATTACCTTGTTTTCCATTATAATTTCTTGCATTTTTTTCTCCCGTGAAAGTTCTTACTTTACAGCAACCTCCTTTAAAAGCCGTAGCCCAGTGAAAATCCTCCGAAAAAGGAGTCTTCTTCCTCATCCGCCAGGTCGCCGAAAGGAACAACGTAGCTTAAAGAGGGTATAAAATCCAGACCCTCATATAGCGGCATATTAAAGGATAAAGATCCTGTTATGTCGCCTCCTGTTCCATCTAAAAACAACCCGTCGTTAATCCCGGCAGCCAGCAGTAGATCTACTGAAACCAGCTCGCTGAGTGTATATGGAAAAGTGAAGTCAAATAAGAAATAGTTTCCTTCACCATCCTTGTAATCGCTGAACAGGGTAAAGGAAGGCGAAGAAAATATATCGTAAGCAGCTCCCAGGAAAAACTCGGCTGTATATGATTCATCCGCAGGAAATACATAGTATATGTGCCCCGCTGAAAAAGAAAAATCCCCGTAATCCCTGCTAAACTCCAGATAATAGTCAATTTCCCCGTTAATCGCTTCCCTGGCAAGGTCTGCGCTTGTCCATACTCCACCGCTTAGAGGCCCGTAAGAGAGCTCAATTTGTGTCTGCTGAACAGGGTCTTCGCTAATTTCGAACCCTCTCCATATAAAGCTGGAGTAAACTCCCATATCAGCGCTTATACCCAGACCCGTGCCTTCTAAAATTCCCCCGGCCGCAACTGCCCCGGGAAATAATAACAAAGCAAACAAAACAACTGATTTTTTCATAATACATCTCCTTTTATTTTAACCACCAACAAAAAAAGGCGTCTTAAATACTTTCACCTATTGAAAGTAAATAAAACGCCTTCGTTTTAATCTTTTTCCGCGCCTTCATTGGCGCGTCTTGTCTTTTAACTATACAAGTAAAAAACCGGGCTGTTTGTTAACCCCTTTTCAGAAAAAATGCTTTTCGGTCTTATTCTTGATTCTGTTTTTTATCTTGTAAACCATTACATGCGAAATTTGGAGTTTTTCTCCAATTTCTCTCAAAGTGTATCCTTCAAGTATTAAGCTAAAAATATTTTTTTCTCTTTTAGACAGCCCGTTATTCATAACCTCGTAAACAGAATAATTAAAGTCAAAAGAAGGGCCCTCCTCGGTTTCTTCCTGAATACTATCGCCAAGGCAGCCTTCGCCTTTTTCCGGGCTGTAATCCAGGCTGTAATGAGAAAAGCTCTTATTAGAATTTCTTATAAAGTTCTTTATGTGGAACCAGCATCCCTGAAGAATATAGCTGTTGGTTAAGTTTTCTCCGCTGTGTTGATTATAATTTTCCCACAGGTATAAATACATTTCCTGTAGCAGGTCTTCAGAATCATAATTCTGATACTGACGGGCAAGCTTAAAAGCTATGGCTTTAAGTTTGCAATCCAATTCCTTAATAAGTTCTCCTGTATTCATTCTCCATCTCCTTTTATCGAAATTAACTTCATTGTGATGGAGAACATCTTTGTTCTTTACGGCAGGCTCTTCGTTGAGCGGTATATTTTCTTTACTAAATTTTTAGAAAAATGTCAAAATAAATAACTGACTGAAAAAATCATTTAGGCCTCGAATAAATGTTTTGTTATTGTGAAAGATAAAAAAAATGACAACACATGGACACTTTATTAAACCAGCTAAGTTATGTATAAATATCAAAAGACCACATACATTTCAGGCCACAGTTTATGTCAGGTTTCAATTTCACATTAATTTCACATGTTTTTTTCACAAATTACATAATAATATGGTATAATTAGTTTATACTAAAGCAATATAGTTGAAAATTATTGTTAAATTTAAAAGTATAAGGGTTTTCAAATGGAGGTAATTATGAACATATTTGGAAAAATTGCAGTTTTAAGTATCGTCTTTTGTTTTTCGTTTATGCAATTGTCTCGGGGAAGTTATAATTATGGTTCTGCAGAGAGCAGGAGAATTGAACCGTCATATGAGGATTCCTGGGAGAGCCCTTCTGAAATGCAGGAAGATAACAATACACAGTATGAATCCGGGGAAAGACCTGCATATGCGGATTCTTTTACAAAACCGCCTGTTGAAAGAGGGTTTTTGGAAAATCTAGCCATACGGGTTTCTAATTTTTTCAGAGATATAAGGTGGGGAGTAAGGCTTTTTTCTTCAAGGGTTGGTGAATTTTTCGGGGGGGGAGAAAAACCCTGAATTCTTTGAGGTTATTGAAATATTTTAACACAGATGATAAAAACACATAGTTAAGGAAAGAATTAAATCGGAATCGGGAGGTAAAAAATGAGGTGGGAATTAGTTGGTTTTTATGCATCTGTAATTTCTGGCCTTATATTAATTATAGGTTTAATTCTTAATATAAAAGTTTCTAAAATTAATATCTGGCCCAACACGAAAGTTAATATTTTAAGCGTGACCGAATGGGCTTTGTGGATAATCTTTTATACTTCCACTCTGGCAGTTATGATATTTACCCTGAAACCTTTTTCCGAATTTAACATTATTTCCTGGATAGGGACAGTTATGTTTTTATCCGGTTTAGTTTTATTTGTCTGGGTTTTTTTAATTCTTAACTTTAAAACAACATTCGGGCTCAAAGGAGAATTCTCTACTGAGGGTCCATATAGAGTCTGTCGCAATCCCCAGTCGACAGGCATAATAATTAAATTTGCAGGAGCGGTATTGATGACTTATTCAATCTTAATGATTCTTTTAACTGCCCTTCACATAATCTTCTTATTGCTGACAGTCTTTGTGGAAGAAGACTGGCTTCATAAGCAATATGGGAAAGAATATGAAGAATATAAAAAGACAGTTCCCTATCGTTTTATTCCCTATCTCTTCTAATTAAATTCCCACTTTTTTTGCCACAAAATATATGTATGCCCGGCTGATGGTATGTTGAAATTCCCGATATGTAAGCCTATTTAAAAATTTCTTGGCTTGATATTCAATCTTATAGGACAAATCATATTTTGTTATATGCATGTTTTATAAAGAAAGAAAACCTTAGGGGGGAAATAAAAAGGCAGATTGGAATAGAAATAGAAATTTGTTGGTTTTTTGAAATTAAGTTAATATTGTTTTATAATTCAAATTAAAAAGGTACACTTTAGGGCAGGTTTGAATGGAGGTTTTATGCGAAGAAAAAAAGGATTGGCAGGATTAATTAAGCCAGCGGTTGTTATGCCGCTGGTTTTTTGTTTTATACATTCGGGTGCAGCCGAGCTTTTAGGTTATTCGGGTGATGGCGAGGGTACGGAAGAAAGCCCCTACGAAATCACCGACTGGAGCGAGCTCCAGGAAATGAATGATTACTTAAATGACAGTAACGTACACTTCAAATTAATGAATGATTTAAACGAAGAAAGCGATGGCTATGATGAGCACAATACTGAACAAGAGGACTATAAATCTGAAAAAGATGCTGGATGGCAAGAAACTTGGGATGAAGGCGATACGATAGATATACCTTTCGATGAGTATGAATACGATTCGATTTTATCAGTTGAAGATGATGAAGGAAACTCTATAAACCATACAATAGACTATCCCACGATTACCATAGAAGAAAACACGGAAGAAAGATACGTTTATGTAGAGTATGAAAATATGGTTCTTGGATGGAATCCCGTTGGTGACTTTGATGATTCGTTTGATGGAACATTTGACGGTAGCGGTTATACAATCAGCGATTTATTTATAGACAGGAGCGAAAGGGAGCGCGTGGGATTGTTCGGGTTTGCCGGATCGGATGCGGAAATAAAAGACACCGGGGTATTAGATGCAGATATTACGGGAGGGGATAATACCGGGGCTCTGGCCGGGCTCAATTGGGGTAAAATAACCGACTCCTTTAGCACCGGAGATGTCTCAGGAGAGGATAGCACAGGAGGCTTGATCGGTATGGCTACCGGAAACGGAGAAATCAGTAATTCATACAGCTCCGCAGAAATTAAGGGAAATGAAGAAGTTGGGGGATTAATAGGGTATAGCTGGAACGCAGAAGTCTCTAACTCATACAGCACCGGAGAGGTTTCCGGAGACAGTAAGGTGGGGGGATTGGTCGGGTGGAATAGAGAAACAATTATTAATTCCTACAGCATAGGAGAAGTCTCAGGTAATGAGAATACCGGGGGTCTGGTCGGGAATAATTGGGGGGAGGTTATTAACTCATATTACGACAAGCAAACTTCAGGTCAAAATGACGACGAAGGCAAAGGTACCCCCAGGACCACCGAAGAGATGAAAGATATCCTGACATATATTTACGGCACCTGGGATATATATATAGATACAGAAGAAGAATTAAACGACGGTTACCCCTATTTAGCCTGGCAGGACGGTGAAGATTCGCATATATGGATAATTTACGCCGAAGAATGGCCTGAATTATATGAAGTGACATTTGACGAAGAAAACAACCTGGATGAAGTGGAGATAGACATATATGGAGATGAAGAGCTTGAAGAAAAATTAGTAGCGGGACTTCCTACAAATGAGAGCGGGGAAGCCACAATAAGCCTCTTGTCCGGCACCTACCATTATTCGGGTTCAAAGCCGGATTACGTGGATTTCCAGGGAAGTTTTGAGGTTGAACAGGAGCCTAAAACAGTCAACTTTAAAATGTCGGTTCCTTCCGCGGAAATAAACAGCTGGGAGGACCTTTATAATATCAGATTTGATTTAAGCAGGGACTTTGTATTAATGACAGACCTGGACAGCGAAAGCGAAGGTTATGATGATTATGCAAGTTCTAATGCAAATGACGGCAAAGGCTGGGATCCCATCGGTGACTACTCTGAGTCGTTTCGTGAGACATTTGACGGTGGCGGTCATACCATCAGCGATTTGTATATAGACAGAAGCGAAGAGGATTACGTAGGTTTGTTCGGGAACACAGAGGGAACTGTGGAGAACATCGGTTTATTGAATGCAGATATTACTGGACAGGATTATACCGGGGCCCTGGTCGGAAGCAATTGGGGGAAAATTACTGACTCATACAGCACCGGAGATGTTTCAGGCAGGCAGGATATAGGAGGGCTGGTTGGGGATAATCAGGACAAAGTTCTTAAGTCGCATAGCTCCGTGGAGGTTTCCGGGGATATAGAGCCCGAAGGAATAAGTAGAAATGCGGGAGGGTTGGTAGGGAATAACGAGGGAGAGGTTCTTGACTCATACAGCACCGGAGATGTTTCCAGCACGGGTGACTATTTTAGCGTAGGGGGATTGGTCGGGCGGAATGATGGCGATAGTTTAGGCGCAACTGGGGAAATCAGAAACTCATACAGCACCGGAGATGTTTACTCTGAAGGCGACGACGTAGGAGGGCTTGTCGGGCGAAATTGGTATGGTGAAGTTCATGACTCATACAGCGCCGGAGAAGTTTCAGGAATTCATAATGTAGGAGGGCTTGTCGGACGGAACCGGTCGGGGGAAGTTCATGACTCCTACAGTATCGGATTCACCACCGGAACTTCTACTGTAGGGGGTCTGGTCGGGTATAGCTGGCATGGAGAAATCACGAATTCGTTCTCTGACGAGGAAACCACCGGTCAAGACGATCCGGTCGGAACTGCATCCCACGCAGCTATAGACAATGTGAAAGCTCTACCAACCGAGAAGATGCAGGATTTTCTGACCTACTACTACGGCGACTGGGATATAGATATAGAAACTGAACAAGAATTATATGACGGTTATCCTTATCTTGCCTGGCAGGAGGGAGCGGAGTCCTCCGTATGGCTAATTTACGCTACAGAATATCCGGACTTATATGATGTAACATTTGCCGAAGAAAACAGCTTAGAGGGTGTTGAGATTGATATATATGAAGACGAGGGGTATGAAGAAAAAGTAATACCAGGACAGCTCACCGATGAAAGCGGAGAAGTGACAGTAGAGCTCTCTTCCGGCACATATTACTTTTTTGTCTCAACGACGGGATACGTTGATTACCAGGGCAGTTTTCAGGTAGAAGAAACTTCTAAGACAGTTAGTTTTACGATGCAGGTCGCCCCTACGGAAATACACAGCTGGGAGGATCTTTATAATATTAAATATGATTTAAGCGAGAACTATGTATTGAAGACAGACCTGGACAGTGGAAGTGACGGTTATGAAGACTATGCAAGTTCTAACGCAAATGCGGGTAAAGGCTGGGAGCCCATAGGTGAATATCTTGACCCGTTTGAAGGAACATTTGACGGAAATGGGCATACCATCAGCGATTTGTATATAGACAGAGACGACGAGAACCGCGTGGGATTGTTCGGTGACATAGCGGAAGTCTCAAAAATAAATGATGTTGGGTTATTGGACGCGGATATTACGGGAAATTACTATACCGGAGCACTGGTAGGAAACAATTTAGGAACAATTGCTAACTCATACGCTGCCGCAGAAGTTTCAGGAGGTTCTCAAACCGGCGGACTGGTCGGGTATAATCTGGAAGGCGGGACAATCGCCAGCTCATACAGCAGAGGTAAAGTTGAGGGCGGGGCACATGTCGGAGGCTTGGCCGGGGATAATCGCGGGATAATAAACAACTCATACAGTACATCAGAGGTTGAAGGAGAGGGTAATAGAGGCGGCTTGGTCGGGTACAATGGCGGAAAGATAAACTACTCATACAGTACCGGTAAAGTTGAAAACACGGATACGCAGGCCGGCGGTTTGGTCGGGTACAATCCCGGAGAAGTAAATTATTCATACTACAACCAAGAAACTTCAGGACAGAGAGGATCAACGGGCGGAGAAGGAAGAGATACAGAAGAAATGATCTTTCCTTATGATGAAGAGACCTATGAAGGCTGGGATTTTGAAACTGTATGGCAGGTAACAGATTGGAATGAAGATCAGTACGAGGGTGTCGCTGACAGCATGGCTCCCGAAGAGGGCCCCTATTCAGGTTATCCCGCACTGGCCTTGCAGTATCCTCCCCTTACCGTGGAGACAGCCGGCTTAGAAAAATTAACGTACAGTACTGCGACCTTATCCGGGGAGCTCGTTTATATAAGCGATTATTCCCAGGCGGAAGTATATTTCAAATGGAAAGAGGATGGGGAGGAAGAATGGGATATTACTGAAGGGGAGATGGTAAGCTCGCCGGGGAGTTTTTCGTATATGGTAAGTTCTCTTTTGCCGGAGACAACCTATTATTTTAAGGCCTTGGTCGAAGCCGGGGAAGAGGCGAAAGAAGGAGAAATTTTAAGTTTCTACACACCCCCCATACCGCCGGAGCCTGTTTCACCGCCCAAGGGAGAATTTACATCTGATAACCAACCCGAATTTGAGTGGGCATATGTGGGAAAAGAACAGGTTGAGTTTAAGTTACAGGTTTCTACGGATTCTGAGTTTGGTTCGGTAAATTATTCTACCGATGCTGTAACTTCCAATACAGCCACTCAACTTTCAGAAAGTATGGATAACGGGAACTACTTCTGGCGGGTAAAGAGAAAAAATTCGGATAATTTCTGGAGCTCCTGGAGTGAAGTTTTTGATTTGACTGTGGATACAACCCCGCCGGATGCGCCTCAACTGAAGTCCCCGGCTGATTTATCCTGGTCTTCGTCAACAGTTACTTTCCGCTGGAAAGAGGTAGATGCCGGAGTGAGCGGATTGGATTTATATGAGCTGCAGGTATCCACGGAAGCTGGTTTTGGCATATATGAATCATCCATTACATCCGATAGGGAAGTTGAGGTGACAGAACTGGGCCAGGTCACGTACTGGTGGCGCGTTAATGCAAAAGACCGGGCCGGGAACTATTCTCAGTGGAGCTCCACACAGGCTGTGCTGATTGATAATACTTCTCCGGTTATTGAGGATTTTGATATAGAGGCAGATTATTATCATACGAACCTTACTGTATCAGCGACAGATTATTTTAGCGGCCTTGCCGAGAATCCATACATGTTTGCTATGAGTACTTACAGTCAGTGCGCTTCGCCGGAGAGAACTCACTGGTTGGACTCAAATAAATATATGTGGCCCGGACTTAACGACGATACTACATACTGGTTTAAGGTGCAGCTCAAAGATGTGGCGGGAAACACTGTGTGGTCTTCTACGCAATCAGTGAAAACATTAAGCGTGGAGGAAGACTATGACCCGGTAAAAGCTACCGTAGAAGATTCTGATGATCCGAATATCACTATGACCGTTAGGACAGTTAAGCCGACAGTAGCCGAAATTAGGGAGATGGATGAGAATCAGAAAGAAAAAGCTGATAATGCGGATAACAATCTGCCTGAGGGGGCAGAAACAATACAGGTAACTCCCAGAAATTTTCTTTTAAGGTATACCGATGGCAGCCCTATATACGATTATGGAGATGTTCTTGAAGAAGGGGATAGGATTGTCATACAGTTTAAATACCCTGAGACACTTTCGGATTCGGAAATTGACAGGCTGAGGGTTGTCCGCCTTAAAGAGGATGAGCAGGAATGGGAGTTTATACCAAAAAATAAAACGACTCTTATAAAGGAGGATTTGCTCATACAGGCCAAACTTGACCGGCTCTCAGTGTTTTCACTGGTATTGGATAAAGCTGAACTTACCGATGTTGATAAAGTTTTCGCATATCCCAACCCGTTTAAGCCCGGGGACAGCGATTACGGAGGCGCATACGGTGATAAGGGAATTATTATCGCCAACCTCCCCGGCGGCTCGGACATAAGAATATTTAATATTGCCGGAGAGCTTGTGGACAGTTTCACCCATAGAGGCGGAGCTGAAAGCTATAGGTGGGAAAAGGCTGAAGATTTGGCATCGGGTGTATACATAATGGTTGTAGAAAGTGAAGGAAATGTAAAAACCCGGAAATTCTCTGTTGTAAGATAAATAATAGAGCAATTGTTACTTTAGATTATTTGGGAATCCCGGAAAAGGGTAGCGGCTTTTCTTCGGATTATAGATAAAGCGATTCATATGATACCGCCGTGCCAAAGTATCTGATGCGCTGATTCCTTACACATCAGGATTGAAGTAAAAATCTAACCGGTAAGTCCTTTTTTTCTTTGATGTGTCATCTTTTCATAAGTTAAGGTTAAATTGACTTTAAAACCTAATAATGTTATAAAAATCATAATCGTAACACGTCTTTTCAGCTAGTAGCGCAAGGCTGGAAATCAGCGGTTTTTGGGGTGATTTTTTAAAAATAGAAAGGATTTATTATGAAGTCAATATTTATTTCTGTTATGCTGGCTGTATCTGTTTTTGTTTATTCAGACTTGAGGGCGGAAGTTCCGGACCTGGATCTGGGGGTTCTTGTTGTAAGTCCTGCAGGGGTGACCAGCGGTATAGAGGGTCTTCCCTTTTCTTCTAGCGTTATTGAAAGAGAAGAAATCGAGAAGGATAATATATTTTCTTATAACAGGATTCTTAATTCTCAGCCGGGTATTCATGTTCACAGGACGGGGGATTTCGGAAGGTCTGATATAGCTGTGAGGGGTCTCGGGGACAGGGGCAGAAAGGTTATGATACTGGTGGATGGCAGGCCGACAAAAATGGGTCTTTTCGGGTGCAGTATTACACAGACGCTTCCCGTTGATAACATTCAGAGACTGGATATTGTAAGGGGCCCTGCTTCAGTTCTTTACGGCTCGGATGCCATGGGCGGGGCTGTTAATATAATTACCAGGAGTGATCAGAAAAAGGGCTTTGGCGGAGAAATACGTACTTCAGTGGGCTCTTTCGGTAAAAAGCAGCTGAGGATTATGCAGAGCGGCGGTTTTGAAAGGTTCGGATATGTTTTTACTGCAGGAGGTTCTCAGACTGACGGATTTCGGGAAAATTCGGGGTATGAATCAGCAGATTACTCTTTAAGGATGAGAACAGAGCCTGGAGAAAACTCCCGCATGGATTTAAATGTCCGGTATTACAGCGGTACAAGGGAGGAGCCCGCGCCGGAGGGGGAGCCTTCTCATCTGGCTGATGAGTGGCAGACATATGAGAGGGGCGCAGTCGAGATGGATTATGAGATGGCGGCCGGGAGGTCTTTATTCGGAGTAAAGGCTTACAGGAATTTCGGGGACCATGAGTTTTCCGGGGGTTATGAATCTGAGGATTACACCAACGGGCTCATTTTTAACGCAGTATCACGTGTTTGGGGGGGTAACAGAATTATTTCAGGTATTGAATTCAGGCAGCAGGCCGGAGAGTTTGAAGACGGCCCGTTCGGCGGGGAGTGGAAAAAAAACGAATACGCCTTCTATCTAATGTATGAACAGAGGTTCTCCGATGCGCTGAGCCTTTTTACCGGGGCTAGATACAATATTGATGAAAAGACGGATAACAATATTTCAACTCAACTGGGGGCTGTTTATAATTTATCCCGAAGAACCACCTTCAGGGCGTCAAGGAGCGAGGGCTTCAGGTCTCCCCAGATAAATGACCTTTACATGTATCCTGCGTCTAATAAGGATTTGAAACCGGAAAAAGCTGTGAATTATGAGGTCGGCTTAAGGCATAGGATAGGTCAAAATATTGATATTGACCTTTCTGCTTTCAGGAAAACAGGCGAAGATATTATTCAAAGAAGCGGTGATGGCCCCGGCATCTTTAAAAATGAGGGAGAGTTTGAGTTCCGGGGAGCGGAAGCGGCGGTATCCGCTGGTTTATGGGACCTGTCTTCAGTTAGGGTCTCTTACTCATACCTGGATCCGGGTGAGCATACAATGGGAAGGCCCGGAAATAAGGCGGGGGCTTCTCTTTCTTTTTCTCCCGGAGATTTATACTTTGATTTAGGGGGTGAATATGTTTCTTCTTATTATTCGAAAAACGAGAAAAAGGGAAAGCTGGATGATTATTTAACTATAAATTTAAGGGCAAATTACCGGCTTTTTGATAACCTTAAGATTTTTGCCGAAATTGATAATCTTCTTGATTCCTCCTACAGTATTTACGCGGACCTGCCCGGAGATTCCGCCGGGGTTTATCCTATGCCCGGAAGAAACCTGGCAGGAGGAATAAGCTATGCGTTTTAGAGTCTGCAGGAATATTCTATTTTCGTTTTTTTCTTTTCTGTTTATTTCTTTATCCGGATGTGAATTGCAGCCTTCGGAAAGAATTTCAGTTGTGGCATCGACCACGCAGATAGGGACGGTCCTGAAGGAAGTGGGGGGTGATAATATTGACTTGAAGGTTATTTTACCGGGGGGGATGTGTCCGGGGCATTTCGATTTAAAACCCTCTGACATGGCGGCTTTTTCTTCCGCAGATGCGGTCTTTTACCAGGGGTGGGAGCCGTGGATAAACAAACTCGTGGAGGAGGCCGATGAAGAATTAAGGAGGTTTACTGTTCTTGCGGATGAGAACCTGATGGTTCCTTCGGGTCAGGCTGAAGCGGCAAGAGAGGTAAAAGGGATACTGCAGGAAATTGATCCGCAGAACAGCTCTTCGTATGATGAAAAGGCTGGAAGCTACATTGAAAAAATAGAAAAAATGGAAAGGGCTGTTTATGAATATTCCGGGGATATCCGGGGTTTAAGGGTTGTAGCCTCCGAACATCAGAAGGGATTTCTGTCATGGCTCGGAGTTGAAGTGGCGGGAACTTATAAAAGGGCGGATGATATGTCCCCGGGAGACTGGGAAAGGATTATTGAAATCGCCAGGGATAAAGAGGCAGTTGCCGTGATTGATAACCTGCAGAGCGGATCTTCGGACGGAAAGATTATTTCCGGGGAGCTTGGTATAGAACATGCTGTGATATCAAACTTTCCGCTGAATGATTCCTATGTCATGACCGTTGAAGATAATATTGAGGAGATTAGGGAAGCGCTTCTATATGAGACGGATTAATATGAATGCGGTTGAAATAAGCAATGTCACTGTTTCTTTCCGGGGGCGCAGGGCGCTGAGTAATTTAAATCTTTCCGTTAGAAAAGGGTCCTTTGTATCTCTCATAGGGCCCAACGGTGCGGGCAAGACAACACTTCTTAAACTGATAAACGGGCTTGCAGGGAAGACCTCCGGCAGAATCAGTGTGTTGGGGAAGAACCTGGATTTTAAAAATGGGCGGTCGGTAAGAAAAAATATTGGCTATATTGCACAGGAGTCCGTCTACGACCCGAGAACCCCTGTCTCAGTTTACGAGGCGGTAGCAATAGGCAGGACGGGCAGGCGCGGTTTTTTCCGCAGGCTAAACGGAGAAGACCGCCGGGCTGTAATGGATGCGCTTGAGAGCGTGGGGTTAAGTCAACTAAGAAACAGGCCGGTGGGCAGGCTTTCCGGGGGGGAAAGGCAGAAGGCCGCCATAGCCAGGGCTCTTGCCCAGCAGCCGGATATAATGCTGATGGATGAGCCGACAAGCAGTCTTGATTTAAAATCCAGAAAAGAGGTTGTAAATATAATAGACAGAATATACAGGGAGAAAAAGATTACTGTTATTTATGTAACCCATCTTCTGGAGCATATCCCGCCGTCCTGCGGATATACGGTGATGTTGAAAAAAGGGCGCATTATATGGTCGGGGGAGCACAGGGGAACATACAGCCCTCGCCTTATAGGCAGGCTTTATGGAATATCTGAGAGCTGTTTTGGAAATGAACCGGTGAGTTCTACGGCGGAGATTGAGTATGTTTGATGTTTTCCGGTATGCGTTTATGCGCAGGGCTGTCCTGGCTTCCGTACTTGGCGGGGCAAGCTGCGGGATAGTTGGGGGGGGGGGGATAATGCTGGGGATTCCTTTTGTGGGGGTGGCCATGGCTCATGCCGCATTTGCCGGCGCGCTTTTTGGGCTGCTGGTGGGAATTGATCCTGTATTGTCGGGCTTTATTTTCTGCCTGCTTTCCGCCTCGTTTATCGGTCCGGTTGCAGACAGGGGGGATTTTGAGCCCAATCTTTCCACAGGTATAATTTTCTCGATAGTTCTTGGGCTCGCATTTTTGTTCATGGGGATGATTGAAGGCCCGCAGGCCAATGCCATGAGGTACATATGGGGAAGCATACTGACCGTGTCAGCTGCTGATACCGTATACCTTCTGGTGACGGCGGTTCTTATATTTCTTTTTCTGGCGCTGTTTTACAAAGAAATACTGGCGGTGCTTTACGACAGGACTACTGCGCGGGCGGCCGGGGTTGCCGATAAAGCGGTTTTTTATCTCATTCTTTTTCTCTGCGGCGCTGCGGTAACGGTGAATTTAAATACTGTAGGGGGTATTTTAATTTTCAGTCTGATTATATCCCCTCCGGCCGCTGCCTACCAGTTAACGTACAGCTTTAAGATGATGCATCTTCTGTCTGCGGTATTCGGGGTGGCTTCCTGTCTTGCGGGGCTGTTTTTTTCATATGTCTTTGACCTTCGCTCAGGGGCTGCGATAATAATCACCTCCGGTCTTATTTTCGTCATTTCTCTGGCGCTGTCACCGAAAAGGAGAAACCGGGTATATGCTGGATCATAGGGAGTTTTTTGACCGCCACGCAGAGAACTGGGACAGCATGAAAACTCCCGAAGAAGGGGAGAAGCTCAAGGGAATACTGAGAAGTCTCGGAATATCTGCAGGTGAGAAGATTCTGGATGTCGGTTGCGGGACCGGGTATCTTTTTCCTTTTCTGGATGAAATTACTAATAAAAAAGCGGAAGTTACGGGAATTGACATATCTCAAAAGATGATAGACACGGCCAGGAGAAAGTTCGGTCATTCTGCGAAATTTTTGGTTTCCGGCGCGGAGAGCATTCCTGCAGAAAGCGAAACTTATGATAGGGTAATTTGTTATTCTTCTTTTCCGCACTTCCCGGACAAGTTAAAGGCGCTTAAGGAATTTTTAAGGGTTCTCAAAACCGGAGGAAAGCTCAATATCATACACACGTCTTCGAGAAAGAAAATAAATTCACTTCACCGTAGTATCGGTGGAGCGGTCGGTATGGATCGTATTCCCTCATACGGGAAGATGAAAAAGATTCTACTCTATGCCGGATTCGGGGGAGTGAAGATAAAAGACGGAAAAGATTCTTATGTGGCACTGGGTGCTGCTTGACCCCCCTTACTTCTTACCCTGAAAGAAAGCCGGATTGGAATAAATGCGGCGCGGGTGTTATCTATTAATAATATATTGATAATTGTTTGTTTCTTTAAAACAGGTGGTGTTGTGAGAGGAATGCGGATGATTTCTGTTAAACCTTTCCGGGGGTAAATCAGGCGGGCCGGGGACAGCTCCTGCAGGTAATGCCACAGGCCATATAAATACAGAGGGGTAATATTATAGTGAGAATACTGACAGCTGTTCATTTAGTTACGGTTTTGATTTATTTCTGCCTTATGATATACGTTTTTTTCAAAAGGCCGAAATCAAATCTCAACAGGGTATGCGCTCTTGTTCTCTTTACTCTTTTGATATGGAATTTCGGGGCAATGTTCATGAGGATTGCTGCGACAAAGAACCTTGCAATGTTTTGGCTGAATATTTCTTCAATAGGATGGATAGGGTTCTCCAGCGTTTTTCTCTGGCAGACATTAATTATAGTTAAAAAAGAGAAAATCCTTAAAAAGAAAATCACGCTTCTGGGCCTGATAATCATACCGCTTGTTTTGATATACAGGCAGTATACGGGATATCTCTCGAATGATTTTATTAAAACAGGTTTCGGGTGGAGCCAGATATGGTCGGATACGGTTTGGCCGGCTCTTTTTTTAACTTATTATGTTACTCTTCTTGTTCTGTCACTGATATTACTTTTAAAATTCAGACGGGAAACAGAGTATGTATACAGAAAAAAACAGTCCCTTATAATTTCTTCCACACTTTTTATTTCATTTTTACTTGCCACCCTTACGGATGTTGTTTTTCCCGAGATTGGGTTGACTTCCATTCCGGCAATGGGGTCTGTAACGTCCCTTGTATGGGGCGGCGGGCTTGTTTACAGCATTACAAGGTATGGTTTTCTGAGTATTACGCCGGCAAGCGCCGCTGTCGATATTATATCTTCAATGGGTGAGGCTCTGTTTCTTATAAACAGGGAGGGAAAAATATTATTAGTCAACAGGGCTGCCGAGAAGCTTCTGGGATATACCGGGGGAGAACTCAAAGAAAAGGAAGCCAATATACTCTTTCCTGAAGAAAAACCTTCTTTAACGGAAAGGATTTTTGAGGAAAAGTCGGTTAAGATTGACAGGTTTTCGCTCGTTAAAAAAGACGGCAGCAGTGTTCCGGTGGCCTTTACTGCTTCGGTGGCAAAAAACAGGGAAGGCATTGAGGCAGGCATAGTGATAGTGGCTCATGACATGAGAGACAGCATAAGAAAGAGCAGGGAGCTTGAAGAGTCTTACCGAATCCAGGCCCGGATGAGGGAGGATCTGGTCAAAGAAGAGGCAAGAAGGCGCAATGCGCAGATGAAGAGAAAGCTTAACCGTACAGAGAAGCTGGCAACCATCGGGCGCCTGTCGGGGTCTCTGGGCCATGAAATAAGGACGCCCCTTTCAAGCATAAAAAACACGGCCTATTACCTTGAAAAGTATGTTGATTTAAAAGATACAGAAGCCAGGGCATATATAGACATATTAAAGAGCGAGGTTAAGCGCGTGGAGGATATCTTGACGTCAATGCTTGATTTTTCAAAGACCGGGGAGATGAAAATATCAAGGGTTGGTATTGAAGAGGCTGTTGATGAGGTTATTGATAAGATGAAAATTGATCCGAATATAAAAATAAGGAAGAGAATATCTCAAGAGGCCTCCGGGATAAAAGCTAATGAGTTCAAGTTTAAGAGGCTGCTGGAGAATCTCATTAGGAATGCCGTCGAAGCGACACAGAAAGGGGGAGAAATAGAGATAAAAACGGAAAAAACCTCTTCCGGAATATGTCTTTTCGTAAAAGACAGCGGAGAAGGCATGGAAAAAGAGGAGCTTAAGAATATTTTCGAGCCGCTCTACACCACAAAGGAGAAGAGGGTTGGGCTGGGTACGGCCATAATAAAGGAGATAGTTGATTCTCACGGCTGGAAAATAGAGGTAAGAAGTGAAAAAGGAGAAGGTTCGGAGTTTAAGGTCTGTTTTTAATGGAAATTCTCTGCGTTATGTTAGTGCGATATGTTAGATTTTCAGAAAGGAATCTTTAAATAAAACTATCATTATAAGTAAAGAGGGAATATTTGACTCCAAATAACGTAAGCTGATAACAGCGCTTTTTTATTTAAAGCTGCTCAAGGTTATGTTGATAATAATCGGTTTCCGTGTTATTAATTTAGTAAGGAAGCCTTATGCCTGAAAGGCATATTTATAAATAGGCAAATTATTACTCCGAAGGAGGAAATAAAATGTATGTTAAAATTTTAAAAACTTCAAGATTGTTTCTCGCTGTTGCATTTTTTGTATCAGTATGTTTCATGTTAGGCTTTAGCCGATCGATTAACTTAAGAACCATTATGCCGGATCAGAGCGTGCTCAGAGTAGAAAGGGGCGTTGTAGGCGATAAACCGGATGATGATGATTGGGATTACGGTGAAATTGAAATTCCTGAAGACAGTTTGCTGGTTGGAGGAAGATTGGGCATCGGTACCGACGAGGTTGATGCAGCGTTGATTAATGTTGGCCGAACTGATAATTATGGCGATGATAATATTCTTTTGCTGCCCCCCGATGATGCAGACGAAGATCAAGATTATACCAGGCTAAAGTTTCACCCGGGAAATTTAGGCGGTTTTATTAACTATGAGCCTGACTGGGGTTTTACGCTGCGGCAGAAAGCACACACCGGGGAGTCTTTCGGCCAGGCCCAGATACTAAGGGCATATGTTCCTTACTGGAATGATCCCAGGGTCGGTATAGGGCATAGCGTTCATGATACTGATCCGTCCAATGTGGGCGAGTTACTTCCCAAATCCATGCTTTCGGTAGGAAATCTCAGGGGAAACAGTAATGCTGGAGGAACGACGGGGTTGTTAGTGGGCCCTACGGGAGATAGTGGTGCGGAAGCCCTGAGCAGGATTGAATTATGGCAAAACGAAGATATCTCAGCAGCTCTCGGCGCCAGTGAGGATCACATTTTTTTAACGTCATACTACAATGGAGAGTGGTATGACTTTCCGGACCCCCATTTTTGTATGAGGCATGATACCGGAAATATAGGCATGGGAACAATGCCGTCTGAATCAGCCGGAGCTGCTTTAAGTGTGGCGCGTGAGGTTGGAGATGGGCCTGCTTCAATGGAAATTTTAAATAAGGATAACAGCGGATGGACGGCTATTGCTGCACAGTCTCCTGATTCGGGATATTTTGCTATTGGGAAATCAAATAGATTTCGGAACGACAAATGGGTCAATCAAGGCTTCGTGCAAGCCGGTGATGCACTCATTTGTAACCAGGGAGAGGGAGACATCAGGATTATGCAGGAAAGAACCTGGAATGATACCTCCGACGCAGTCACGGCGATGACTATTAAGCCGGAGGGAAATATCGGCGTAAGAACAAACGAGCCTTTGGGATGGCTGGATATCGGAGATACAAGTGGTTTTTCGGCTTTTGATGGTGTTCAGCATGAATTGGGCTTAATTATAGGCCCTACTGAAAGCAGTGCACCTGGCAATTGGGGAAGAATGGCAATGCTTCCTGATCTTTCTGGCATCGCCCCGAGGGGCGGAGTCATGCTAGCAACGCGTGGTAATTCGTGGGAATTTATGACCTATGGGGGAGGGAAATTCCATAAGGCTTTAAGTATTGATTATGGTAGTGGTGATGTAACTTATAGTGGTGAGGTAACTTATAATGACGGAGACTCAGATGCAAGGCTGAAGAAAAATGTGGAGCCCTTGACCGGTGCGCTTGACAAGATATTGAAGCTGAGGGGAGTTAATTACGAATGGGTTAACCCCTCACTGCACAGCGAGGGTGTGGAAGCCGGCATGATAGCCCAGGAAATCGAAGAAGTTTTTCCGGAATGGGTCAGGGAAATTAAGCCCAGAGGGGAAGACAAAAATCTTATAACCGACTCGGAAAAAGCAAAAACATACAATGTTCCCAGGGAATTTAATGCATATGTTGTGGAGGCATTCAGGGAGCAGCAGCAGAAGATTGAAGAATTAAAACAGGAGTTAACGGAACTGAAGGAAATTATAAAATCCCGGTAATATGAACCTCCTGCTGTAAGGGGCAGGATAAAGAAACAGAGGGTGCGGCTTTAAGGCATCTGTAGAAACTATCCAAAAAACACCGTCTTTTATAATAACTTTTAAAAAACGGGTGTTTTTAATAATCCTCACGAAGTTATTTATTTTATGGCTTCTTTAATTACATATCATTTATTTAATGTAGTTTTCCTGCGGAAAATTGAAATCATAAGCCATTTTTAATATCATAATCTTTACATTCTTGTAATTAAGAAAACTATAAGAAGAGCAGGCGAAAACCATGTGGTTATAAAGGGGCGAACATGAAAATTACAAGGGTTTTTTTAGCAGCTATCCTGGCGTTTTTCTTTACACCCGGTCGGTCTTTTTCCGGTCAGCTTGAACTTGAGGATTTCGTGGAATCTGCCCTGGAAAAAAATCATTCCATTAAAGGGGCAAGGCAGGGGGTTTTATCTGCTTACGGTGAAAGTATGGAGGCTTACGGCAACTTTTTCCCTTCTCTTTCCGCTTCTTTCAGGGGAACATATACCGATACGGTGCCTGAGCTTGATTTTGCAATGCCGGTTTGGGCGGATCCGGATACCGGAGAGCTTCTTTATGAAGAGATAGCCATGGAAATGGGGCAGGATAAGTCATACGGTTTACAGTTGCAGCTGCGTCAGCCTGTATTCACCTTCGGGCTTGTAAGCAAGGGATATACCGCTTCAGCACATGGCCATGAAATTGAGAAGCTTAGCTATCAGCTCCGCAGGGATGTTTTTGAGACGGAGATAACTAAACTTTTTTATGGGGTGCTGCTTGCGCAGGAGATGCTGGATACAGCAAAAAAACAGAAAGCCCTGATGGAGGAGAACCTTGAAACCACAAAGGCTTTCTTTGAAGCGGGGAAAGTCTCAAACCTGGATGTCAACCGCGTTCGTTCTCATTGCCTGGAGGCTAAAAGCGGAGTAAAGAAAGCGCAAAGCTCTCTTGACCAGTCAAGGGCATCTCTTTTCAGTATGGCGGTGATTGAGGACACGGGGCAAAAACTAAAGGGGGATCTCAAGCATGTTGAGCATGACCTGGATCTGGAAGAAGTTCTGGAACATGCGATGGACCTTCGAAAGGAATTGGAGATAGCCCGGCGAAGTGTTAGGATAGCTGAAAAACAAAGGGATATTGAACTTGCTCAGAACCTTCCGCATCTGTATGGTTTTGCCTCCTACAGTTATGAGCGTCCGGATCAGTCAATGCAGGATGAGTGGGGCGGCTCTCTGGTTGTCGGTGGCATGATTGAAATGTCTCTTCCTCCCTTTTCGGTGCCTGGACAGATGAAGAAGGTCAACGCCCGTTTAAAAGAGGCGCAGGCAGGTGCGGAGGACCAGAAGCGAAAAATAAAACTGCAGGTGAAAAACAGTTACCGGAATCTTTCTTTTCTGCATAAAAGGGTTTCAATAATGAGGGAAAACCTTCATATCACCGGGGAGAACCTGGAAACTGCCAGCAGGCAGTATGACAGGGGACGGATAACAAACATTGAACTAAACGAAGCAATTCTTGACTACACTTCAGCCAGGCGGGAATATGCCTCTGCGCTTTATGATTATATTGTCGGTTTAGAGGAAATGCTGCTTGCGGCGGGAAAGTAAACAAGGAGTGAAGATAATATGAAGATTAAAATGGTAAAGGGTATACTGATACTGCTGGCGGCGCTTCTTGTGATACAGATTGTCAGAGTGCAGATGGCGGATGAGGCGGAAGTGCCTGAACCTGAAGGTTTAAGCAGGATTAGGACAGAGGAAATAGAAAGAAGGGATGTTGTCAGGACCTACAGGTATACCGGAAAGATGAGAGGCATAAAGCAGGTTATGCTTTTTCCGTCAGTTCCGGGTGTGGTTAAGGAAAAGCCGGTATCTCTGGGGTCTTCCATAGAGAAGGATGCCCCTGTTATTCTGGTTGACAGGTATGAGGAGGGAGTTGAATATAAATACTCCCGGGTAAGGTCTCCGGTGAGCGGAAGGGTAATGGAGATAATCCCTGATATAGGAGAAAGAGTTTCACCTCAGCAGCCGGTGGCTTCGGTAGCCGATACCTCTGTAATGAGAATAACGCTTCATATCCCCCATCAGGAGGCTATGCTTGTAAGAGAGGGGCAGGGTGTTTCCTTGAGGGTAAAGGCTTTGGGAGAGGAAAAATTTACCGGGTCTGTTTATGAGATCGAACCTGCTCTTGACCGGAAAACAATGAAAAGAAAAGTTGAAATACGTGTCGATAACGAGAGAGACAGATTGAGGCCCTATATGGTATGTGAGGTTGGAATTGCGGTTGATGAAATTGATGGGGCAAAGGCCGTTCCTCTTATTTCCGTGGTAGAGAGGGAGGGGGAGAAGGGGGTATTCATTATTGGTGAAGAAAACTATGCCCGGTGGTATCCTGTGGAAGTTTTACTTCTCGGGGATGAGTATGCGGCAGTAGAGGGGGATTTTCAGGAAGGAAACAGGGTTGCATATGATGGCCACTACGGGCTGGTTTCCGGCAGGCCGGTGGAAGTATTGAAGTAGATATAGAATGAAGCTGCCTGATTATTCAGTAAAAAAACCGGTTACCATAACCATGATGATACTTATTGTTGTGGTTTTGGGAATTCTTTCTATTTCTCGCATGGGTCTGGATTTGATGCCTGATATAACATTTCCGCTCGTTACTGTTGTTTCCAGCTACGAAGGGGTAGCCCCCGAGGATATGGAAACGCTGGTTACCAGGCCAATTGAAAGAGCCGCTTCATCCGCTGACGGGGTGAGCAATATTAATTCATTTACGATGGAGGGTGTATCCGGGGTTATCGTGGAGTTTAGCTGGGGAACTGACATAGACCGGGCTGCCGAGGATATAAGAAATCAAATTGAGATGATCAGGTATATGCTGCCTGCTGATATGGATACTCCCCAGGTTATGAGGTTTGATCCTGCCATGATGCCTGTGGTGGGGTACGGCATCAGCGCTGATATGGACCCTCTTGAGCTGGCAAGGCTGGTGGAGGACGAAATAGAACCTGCAATAGAGCAGGCCGACGGAGCCGCTGCGGTATATACATGGGGGGTTCAGGAGCGCGAGATACGTGTTGAGCTTGATGCCGGTAAACTGCTTCAGTACCGGATACCGGTAAACGAGGTAGTGGCTTCGGTGGGCGGCGGTTCACCCTCAATGCCGGGGGGAAGAATAGAAAAAGGCTTCCGGGAATTTACTCTTCGCATAACAGGTGAGTACGAAACCGTTGATGACATAAAAAATACTGCGGTGGGTTTTGTGGAAGGTGAGGCTGTTTTTCTTCGAGACATTGCCGATGTTAAGGATACCTTAAAAAAAGAAAGGGCTTTCTCCAGAATAAATGGGAGAGAGGGGCCCGTATTGATGGCGATGGCTGAGTCTGAGGCAAACCCTGTTTTGACCGCAAGAAGAATAGAGTCCCAGATTGAAGACCTTAAGGAGCGCCTACCCGAAGATGTTAGGATAACAAGTTTTCTTGATATAGGGGATTTAATTACAACAATACTGACTGTGACACTCACTTCGGCCCTTACGGGAGGTGTTCTGGCTGTTTTAATTCTGCTGCTGTTTTTGCGCTCGCCGAGGGCTACCCTTGTGATTGCAGTGGCCATTCCCCTTTCGGGCCTGGCTGCATTCCTTCCTCTATTTGCAGCTGGTTACAACATTAATTTTGTCATACTTATAGGAATTGCGCTGGGGGTGGGAATGCTGGTGGACAATGCCATAGTCGTGATTGAGAATGCTTACCGCCATTTTGAAATGACCTCGGATCCCGTAAAGTCTTCTGCGGAAGGAGCAAAAGAGGTTGGCGTGGCTTTAATTGCCTCAACATTTACTACGGTGGCGGTTTTTCTTCCGCTTTTTTTTACACGGGGCATTGTGGGCAGAATTTTTTCCCAGCTTGCCCTTACCGTAAGCGCTTCGCTTATATGCTCTTTGATTATAGCTCTTTCGATAATACCGATGCTTACATCAAAGCTGATGCGGAGAGAGTCGGCGCTGAAAAAGAGCCAGTGGATAGAGAGCATGAAGAATTCTTACAGCCGGGCTTTAACGTACGCCCTGGACCATAAGGCAAGGGTTCTGATTACAGCGGCCGTAGTAATAGCTGTGGCGGTGGCGGTATTCCCCTTTATGAGCAGGGAATATTTCCCCACCATAGATCAGAGGCTTATGATGATAGATGTCGAAGGCGAGGTAGGAACGGTTCTGGAAGAGACTTCCCGGGTCGTAGGAAGGGTGGAGGAGCTACTGAAAATTGATGAAGTTGATAGTTACGCCAGTTTAGTGGGTATGGTTGAGGGGGCTGAAATAGATGCAATGATGGGAATCGGCCCTGCAGGCCCTCATGAGGCGTCTTTGTATGTAAGCATGAAACCCTCCGACAAAAGAGACAGGAGTAATGAGGAAATATTTCATAATATAAGGCGGGGGCTTCCTCCTGATGCGAAATTTGATGTGCGCACTTTGGACATTGGCAGGGTTATGATAGCCGGTGGGGGTGTTGAGCAGCCGCTGCAGGTTAATATATATGGCCCGGACCTGGATGTTTTAACTTCGCTTTCCGAACAGGTTGTTGAGGTTATGGGGGAGGCTGGGGGTGTGTATGATATTTCTTCTACTATTGAAGAGGGCCGCCCGGAAATCGCCGTGAGGCTTGATCGCCGTAAGGCTTCGGAGCTCGGGGTGCCTGTCGGCGAAGCGGCCGGGGTGATAAATATTCTCACTGCCGGCCAGAGAGCCGCAATCTTTCGGGAGGGGGGAAAAGAGTATGATATAGAGGTTATTCTCGAAGAAGAGAGCAGAGATAATCTGCAAAAACTAGCCAATCTTCCTGTTCTTACTCCCGACGGGAGGAACATAAGCCTTCTGCAGTTTTCAAGTCTGGAAGAAGAAGAGGGTCCGATCAGGCTTATGAGGGAAAACCGCCGGCGTAAAGTTATGATAGGAGCAAATTACGAGGGAATAGGCTTGTCGGAAGCGATAAACAGGGTTGAAAGGGGGTTAAAAGACATTGAAATGCCTGTCGGATACTCACTGGATTTTGGGGGTGAGGTTGAAGACATGCGGGAAATGTTTGTTACGCTGGCGCAGCTTTTTGCACTGGCTTTGCTTCTTGTTTATATGGTAATGGCATCACAGTTTGAGTCTTTTATTCATCCTCTTATACTGATGCTCAGTATCCCCCTTGCTTTTGTGGGAGCAATACTCTTACTGTCCCTGACCGGCACCACTATATCAATGCCATCGGCTATGGGGGGCCTCATACTCTTTGGAATAATCGTAAATAATGCGATTGTGCTTATAGATTATGTTAATCTTCTCAGGCGTGAGCACGGCATGATATTGAGAGATGCGGTAGTTGAAGGGGGAAAAACAAGGCTCAGGCCAATACTCATGACCGCAATGACCACTGTTTTTGCCATGATCCCGGTAGCCCTCAACAGAATGGAGGGGTTTGAAATTAGAACATCCGTGGCCCAGTCGGTGATAGGCGGGCTTGTGGCTGGCACCTTCCTTACCCTTTTTATAATTCCTGTGGTTTATGAGTATGTGGAGAGTCGCAGGAAAAGCAGTTAGAATTTCTCTTAAAACATTAATTTTTCAGATGGTGATAAACGTTTCTTTTTCGTATGCCGAAGCCAACCCTCCCATTGTGATAATGAAACCGAATTAAAGACTGTATGTGCGGTCGGTAAAAGCTAAGGGGTTTTTTAATTTTATTTTTGTCTATGAATAGAGCTTAAAACTCACACAAGTTTATGTTGAAAAATTTGTGAATCTGTGTTATTAATTTAGTAAGAGAGGGTAAAAAATGTTTTTTACTACTAATTATAGCACAAAGAATGTAAAATGTCAAATGGGAGATAAAAAAGTAAAGAATTCCCGTGGTTTTACGCTTATAGAGACCATGATTGCAATTATAATTCTTGGGATAACGGCATTGGGAGGGATTTTTTTTCTCTTCAGCAGCAGTCAGTTTGTAACTGATTTTGAATCTGACTTAAAAGGCGTAAATCTGGCGAAAGAGACAATGGAAAGATTTACATGGAGAATGCCCCAGGATTGGATTGAAGAGTCAGGTGAAGATCCAGTTCCCGGAGCTGGCAATTTCGGAAGTTTCGTGAATGCAGCAAGAAGGTATCAAATTGAAGATAAAGGCAGTTATAAACTGCTTGAAGTATCCGTTGAAATATCAGAGGAAGAATGAGCTCAAGATTATTAAAAAGAAGTAACAGCGGGATATCACTTACAGAACTTATGACAGCTATGGTCATAGCCGGGATTATCTTTATAACTATAGGAGCATATTTCGTAAATGAGCATACAATGAGAACGACTATAATAGAGCGTTCTGATAAAACCCAGGGCGCCAGAACCGCAATGCGAGGTTTGAACGGCAAATTGATGTTTGCAATACCGGCAACAGTCAGTTTTGATGAAAATGAAAATGAGCTTTCGGCAGAGATTAGAGGAGGACACTACTATCATTCTAAACATAAGGATGAAGGTGTAGACAGAGTCGTTTCATTTCGATTAAACGATGGAAAGTTTCAGGAATGTTATCCTGACGATAGTGGTGATTGGAATACAATTGCGGAAAATGTAACTCATTTCCATGCGGAGCTGGAAGGTGACTTTTTAGTTCTGGAAATCGGTGTTGAAGACGGAAGAGAAGAGCTTCAGCTGCGCACTGGATTGACAATGCTGGGGGATATGTGATGATTAAAAAGGGAAATGAAGGTTCTGTGCTTGCATTGGCAGTAATTGTTTCACTTATTATGACGTTGAGCGGATTAGCATTACTTAATACAATCCAGCATACAGGCACCGGTGTTAGGGGTGATGAAGTGCAACGAACTAAAGCCTTTTATGCGTCGCTGTCGGCATTGAGATTTACCTATTTATGGATAGCATGGAACTCCAGGGAAATAAGGGAACACCTGGATGAAGGCAATGAGTCTTACATTATTGATTCAAGTACCACTGATAGCAGATGGAATGCATTAGCAAATCAATTAAAGTGGCAAGAAGAGGGTTTAAATGATTGGACTATTAAAATAAGCCGGGGTCCCTCGGATGATGAGTTTGAAGTTGATGTTTCATTTGATTATTGAATTTGTTTTTTAGAAAATCAGTTAATTGATTTTAGTATCAGTTGTATATTAAAAGCCTTCTGTAAATACATTCCTTGTTCGTAAGCAAATTAGAATAAGCCTTAAAATCAGCAAAGTTTACAATACTGTTTATTTGAAAAATTATGAATCTGCGATTAGTATTGTTTTGTTATAATTAACTGTTTAAGGGGCATATCATTATTGCAAAGGAGAAAAAGATGGGGACAAAATTCGGTACGGCGGTTGTTAAAGAAGCTGACAGCTTTCAGGCCGGAAGCCTGGCGGCTAAAGAGGCAATGAAGAAGGCCGGTTCAGAGAAAGTTAACCTGTCCTTGGTTTTCGCCTCCAGTGTATATAATTACAGTGAGGTAATTCGAGGTGTGAAGGAGGCTACCGGCAATGCTCCTTTAATCGGGGCATCTTCCGCCGGGGAGTTCAATGAAGAAAAAGCAAGCAAAGAAAGCGTCGGATGTGCGGTAATTTCAGGGGATACTCACAGGTTTTTTCTTAGCAGGGCAGATAATTTAAAGGGAAATGAGTTGAAGGGAATGAAGAAAGCCGCTGAGAAGCTTCCCTCCAAAGTGGAGGGTTATCCTTTCAATTCTGCAATACTTATGATGGACGGTTTGACTTTTAACGGTGATGAGGTGGTCCTGTCAGCAGGGGAAGCAATGGGCCCTAATGTGAAAATTGCCGGGGGAGCTGCAGGAGATGACCTTAAGTTTGAGAGCACAAGGGTTTTTTATAATGAGGAGAGCTCTGCTGATATGGCTGGTATGGCTATGATAGCTTCAAAGGCTCCGGTGGCGATAGGGGTACAGCACGGTCATTCTCCCATAAGCCCGCCGCTTACAATTACCAAAACCAGGGGAAATACGATTTGTGAGATTGATGGAAAACCGGCTCTGGAAGTATGGAAGGAATATGCAAGAGAAAAGGCTGAAAAAGCGGGAATTGATGTGGATGAATTTACGGAAAAAACTCTCACGGATTTCTTTGTCAGGTTCGAGGCGGGAATACATATCGGTACGGGCTATAAAATAAGGTTCCTGGGGGGAACAAAAAAGACCGATGGGCCCCTGGTCTTTCCCGGGGCAATCAGCGAGGGTATGGTTATAAGGGTAATGGAAAGCCCGAAGCAGGACCAGATTGATTCTGCAAGAAAGGCTGCCGAAATAGCGCTTCAGGCCGCAGGCAACACAGAAATTGCCGGAGCCGTGGTTTTTGACTGCGCCTGCAGAAATCTTATTCTCGGAGATGATTTTCCAAAAGCCGTAGGTGAAATTAAAAAGACGCTGAATGTTCCTTTAATAGGGTTTGAGACATATGGCGAAATAGCAAAAGAAATAAGCCAGTTAAGCGGTTTTCATCAAACCACAACAGTGGTGCTTTTGATACCGGCATAGTTTGTTTTGGCAAGGTGGAAATAATGTATTATAACAAAGAGGTGAAAAGATAAATGTCTGAAGAAAAGGTAAGAAGAAGAAAGCTTATTGAACATTACGGTCAGTCTGTCGGAAGCGCAAGCGCTGAAAATTTAATCAGCGAGGCAGTAAATAATGTTGGCCTGGACCATAAACTGGAATATACAGCGGATGAAATCTTGAAAATATGCAATTTTCTAAAAAAGAAAGAAGGCTACATTAAGATACTGTCCCTGATTTTCATCTCCCATGTAAAGCTGAGTTATCCGGATAAAGAATTCAGCTGATGCATTTGATAAATTAAGCTGTAAAACGGCCCAGAAGTGTTTCCAGAAAATTCTCTTTGCGTATGTTTTCTTCCTCATCAATTGTGAAAGATTGATCAAATATCCTGAAAGTGTTATCCGTTAAAAAAGTAATTCTTTCTCTTCCTCCAAGCTCGCTGCTTATGTATTCGACTATTGCCCGGGGGCCGTCAGGTGATATTCCGGCGTCTTCTATCGTTTCGGGAGAGTGGTCTTCCCAGGGGCTCAGAAACCCCCACTTCCCGGTTTCCGGTTCCCTGTAAGCCAGCATTATGTGAGGCACGGACAGGTCGTCATACGTTTCAACTATCAATTTGGTTTCATAAGGCTCATTGCCTTCCGGCATGCTCTCAAGAGCCTCCTGGGCAAACCGGGAGAAACCGGTGCATACGGCCTTCCTTGAAAAAAAGAGCTGCTCAGGGTCCCCAAATAAAACATTGTGTGCTGTAAGAACGTACTCGGTTTTATCTCCGTCAATTTCCCCGTTAAGGAAATCCACTATTTGCTGGGGGGTTTGAAGATTTTCCAGCGTGTTTAAGTATTCTTTTTTTTCCTCTTTAGAAATTTTTTCGGTTTCCACGAATTCAGGGACATTATTTCCCGAACCGGTCATTATTGACGGCGCCAGCGGCCCCAGCATTCTGAGTGCATTGTCGATATTTTCGGTTAAGTTGTTAAGGAAAGTCATTACAGGCTTTTGAACTGCTTTAAGAAGCGCGGGGCCTCTGGAGTCCCTGCTTATTACTGACAGTATTGTTGTTACTGCAGCGGAGACAGCTCTTCTTATTCCGGGGAAGGCTTCCAGTCTTTCAGCGATGCCCATTAATCCCGATACGTCTACACCGGAGGAGACAACAAAGCTGTTCTCGGGAAGCCTGCTTTCATCCTGGTTTTCTTCACTGCTGCTTTCTGGCTGGCTTTCTTCTTCCTTGTTTTTTTCTACCGAGGGTGCTTCCCATGAATTTGAGTTTGATTCCGGCATTATATCCTCAACCCCGCTGTGGAGGCCGTTTATACTGCCGAAACAAATAGCCGCCTGTATTATGATAAAAGTTGATAATATTAGTATTGTGCCAGTTGATTTCCTGTTCATTTTTCTCTCCTTTAATAAAATATACATTATTTTTGTGAAATAAAGGCGAAATACATATGAACTGCGCGTGAAATATCATTTCATATAGTTTTTTTTCGTTAATTTTTGACAAAACCTGAAAAAAATGACATAAAATACTGATTTATACTAATAAAAAAAATTTTATGGAAAGGTGTAAAAGATGAAGAAAACAGATAAAATAATTTTCCCGAAAGTAATAGAAGAAATACTTTCAGAGTGCCCGGAGTATGTGCTGGCAAATAATGTAGAGGAACTTGTAGAGCTTTCCTGCGCGGGGGCATCTGACAACGGATGGCATGACGTAGATTATGAAATTCCCGGTGAAGGCAGGTATACCGAAGCCAGAGTCTGCAAAGTAAAAAACGGGGTGGCGGCGAATTACACCGAGGCCTATATGAGGCGCCGTGATCCCGACAGCCTCCTGGTGGCTGACGATTTTCCTACGGACAAGGAAAAATTCGATGAAAGGTTCGGGTATGATTTTGAGGAGCTCAGAGATGAAACCGTTGAATGGCTTAAAAGCCAGAAACTGTGTGTCTTTTTATTTAAAGCGGGCCCTAAAAACCTTGGAAACGACGCTATAGCTTTGGCTCCGGCAAATGCCGGTTTTTTCGCCCTCGGGCTGGGGCTTCTTCAGGGGGTGGTTGATACTTCAAAGTTGGAGAAAGAGTTTAAAGCCGGTGCCGCAATATTTGTGGCGCCACCTTTCAGGCACACCCATTTTGATGGAAAACAGGTTGTGGTTCACAGAAGAAAGAATGATTTTCATGAAATGTTCAGTTATAACCTTTATCCCGGTCCCAGCGCAAAAAAGGGTGTTTACGGAATGCTTATAAACCAGGGTGAATTTGAAGAATGGGTTACGCTTCACTGTTCTACGGTTCAGGTGATAACCCCTTATGACAACAAAATCAACATTTCCCATGAAGGAGCCAGCGGGAGCGGAAAGAGTGAGATGCTTGAGGACATGCACAGGGAGAGAAGCGGAAGGCTGCTGCTGGGCCGCAACACAGTTACCGGAGAAGAGAGATATATAACTCTTCCCCAGGGTTGTAACCTAAGGCCTGTGACCGATGATATGGCGGTGACAAATCCCGAGATTCAGAAGAACAGGGGGAAGCTTACCCTCCAGGATGCGGAGAACTCCTGGTTTATGCGTGTGAATCATATAGAACGTTATGGAACTGATCCCCATCTTGAGGAGATATCATGCATGAATAGGGAACCAATGCTTTTTCTGAACCTGGATGTGGCTCCCGGAAGTACTGCGTTGATATGGGAGCATATACATGATGAGCCCGGCAAGCCGTGTCCCAACCCCAGGCTTGTTCTTCCAAGAAAAGCGGTTGAGGAGGCTATCGATGAACCGGTTGAGGTCGATATAAGGAGTTTCGGTGTAAGGACCCCCGTATGCACGAAAGAAAACCCGACTTACGGTATATTTGGGCTTTTCCATGTTCTTCCTCCGGCCCTTGCCTGGCTGTGGAGGCTTGTCTCCCCGAGAGGCGCTTCAAATCCGAGTATTATTGTTTCTGAGGGCATGAGTTCTGAAGGCGTTGGATCGTACTGGCCTTTTGCGACAGGAAAAAAAATAAAACAGGCCAACCTGCTTTTAAAGCAGATTATTGAGTTTCCTAAAGTACGATATATATTGACTCCTAATCAGTATATCGGGGCATGGAAGGTCGGATTTATGCCGCAGTGGATTGCAAGAGAGTACCTTGCCCGGAGGGGCGGGGCGTGGTTTACGGAAAAACAGATAACCCCTGCAAGGGCTCCCCTTCTTGGTTACGCCATCCAAAAACTGATGATTGAGGGAAATATGCTCGAAAAAGAGTTTCTGAGGGTTGAAAACCAGCCTGAGGTTGGGTATGAGGCATATGATAAGGGATATGAAATGCTGAGCGGTTTTTTTAAAACTCAGATAAAGAAATTTCTGGAACCGGGTCTTCTTCCCGAAGGAAAAAAAATAATTGAATGTTGCCTTTCGGATGGCACCCTGGAGGATTATTGTTCCATAATAGATTCGGAATCTATTATTATTGAGTAAAAACAATAGATAAAACCAATTTGACAAAAAAGCAGTATGGTTTTGGCGATATGAATTGGTGTCGGGCTATTTTAAATTCCGCTGAAATTTTATATAATTAATCATATTTTGAATTCCAAAGGAGCATCAAAATGAAGAAACTAAAAATTTCAGCTGTTCTGATTCTTTGTCTTGCACTTATTGCATTTATTATCCAAAATACCGGCCATGTCAGCGCGCGTTTTCTCTGGATGTCGGCAGATGTTCCCGTTGTTGTGATTATTATCATAGCGGCGGTCGGAGGGTTTTCGGCAGGGTTGCTTCTTTCGCTTCTTTCCAGGGATGATCTAAAGAAAAAATAAAGGAGAATAATATGACGGAAGAAAATAGGGGAAAAAGAGAGGAAGAGGTTTCTCAGAAAAGGCAAACCGGGGGTAAGGAATCAAAGAAAAAAGGGTGCTTCTCCGGATGCCTTATAATTTTCGCTGTTTTTTCAGTAATTCTACTGGGAGTTTTTGTGTATGGCTATTTTAACCGCTACAAGATACTTCCCCGTGCCATGAATATCGCCGGGGTGGAGATTGATACTATTGCCAGTTTCATGGGGGAAGAGATAGATTCAGGTCTTCCTGCCGAATTTACAGACAGGGCGTACAGAATAGAAATTCCGGAAGCGCAAGGGAGATTGAAAATATCCAGTTCCGACACCCCGGTCGATGAAAAGTATAATAAATTTGTAGACTATTTCAGCGAAGAGGGATGGGTTTTTCTGGAAGAGTTTGAATCGGTCTCTGATGCCCCCGGCCAGTTAGGGCATTTTTCCAAATATTTACAGGACATGAAGGCCGCAAGGATGCAGCGGGGGGATGAAAGAATCAGTGTTTTTGTCAGCAGGTATAACGATGAAACAATAGGCGCGGTTTGGCGCGAGAGCCTATCTCAGGTGGATGCTGAAAAGCAGCAAGAGGTTAAGAGGGAACCTGAAGAAGTAGAAGGAGAGGACCCTGATAATTTTCCGCTTTTTCCGGAAGGAGTTCGCATATCTTTTATGTCCGGAAGTGACGGTGATGAATTTTTTTACGATGTTGCTTATGCAGTTAAAGCAGCAAGAGATGAAGTTGTAGAGTACTACGAAAATGAAATGGAAAAGGGAAATTGGAGTATATCCCAGAAAGCCAGGGTGGAAGACAGGGAGTTTATAGAAGCCCATGCAGACAGAGCGCAGGCCCACATAACAATTGAGCCGAGCAGCGTGTATGAAGGTTATTCGGAAATACATATAGGCCTGACCGAAGAGGCTGACTGAATAACAGTAATTAAGCATTTACCTCATGCTATAGCAGATAAACTGCTTCACACATTTTTTTTATAGCGGGTAATAATAAACTATATTTCACATATTTTTTACAGTAATTACTCATCATTTTCATATAATAGCGGTATAATGTAGGTATAGAGCTATATAAACCGAATAAAATGTTCTTCCGGACATAACCTTAGGGGTAAAAAAGCGCTTTATTATCAGGGCCAATAACAGGTAACCCGCATCACGTATGTCCGGCACGGAATATGTTGTTGCGGCTTATTTCCTTATTTAATATAATCAAGGCGGGAATTTAAAATAATATGAATATATGAAAACATTAAAATCTAAAAATAAAATAGTGGATGTCAGGTATGATATAAGGCGGAAGATAGGATCCGGCGGTATCGCTACCGTGTACAAAGCCCGGGACAGGGTTCTTAACAAGGATGTCGCCTTAAAAAAAATACATGACAAGTACGCAGAAAATAAAAATTTCATCGAGATGTTTAAAAGGGAAGCGGTAAATACGGCCAGGCTTGAACATGAAAATATTGTTCGGGTTGTTAATTTTATTGAAGAAGATGAAAGCTATTATATTGTTATGGATTATGTCGATGGGGTTGATCTTGATTACCTTATAAAAAGATGCAGGGTTCTGGATATTTCCATACCCCCCCTTGTTGCTTTTCATATAATTGGAGAGGTGGTTAAAGCCCTTGATTATGCTCACAAGCTCAAAGATAAAAACACGGGTAGGTATCTGAATATAGTTCACCGCGATGTCTCTCCCGGAAATATAATGCTTTATTATGACGGCAGGGTTAAACTGGCCGATTTCGGCATAGTTCAGATGGGCCGAAAAAGGGTGAAGAACAGGAAAATCGCCGGAAAGGTTTCATACATGTCTCCCGAACAGGCAAGGGGAGGAAGCGTGGATTTGAGGGCGGACCTTTTCTGCTGCGGCCTTATACTGTATGAGCTTATTACCGGTAAAAAGGTCTATGCGGGAAATTCAAATATGGAGAAATGGGAAAAGGCAAAGAAAGTTGAGATAGATTATGAGTTGCTTCAGCAAAGGTGTAAAAGCAGGTACCTGAGAGCTATTATTAAAAGGCTTCTTAAGGAAAACCCGGCCGCCAGGTATCAGAGCGCTGTAGAGCTTTTTATAGACTTAAAAAGGTATTTTATGAAATACGGCGGCTATGAGGATATTAAAAAGGAGTATAAGAACTTTCTCAAATTATCTTTAACTAAGGAGCTCTCGGATGCCGGAAAAAGGGAGGGCCAGAACGAAATAGACAAGCGGTTTCACGAAGAAAGCACAAATATAAACAACCCGGTCAAATATAAAAGAAAACTTGCAGCAAAAGGGGGAGAAAAAGAGGAAGAAGAATCTGCTGTTGATGCTGTTTTGGATGCCTCGATACTGATTGCCCTGATACTTATATTCCTGATTCTGTTATAACACATTATTTATGGGGAAATTTGCCAACTGGCCCTGTTTTTTATATTATACAAATGATAACGTTTACATTAGTTTTACCAGCGACGATAAATTTTTATTTTAATGATTACGAAAATGAGACAATTTGATTTCTCAGTTTTAGGAGACTGTTCATAATGAACTATGTTTCAGCAAAAAAAACAGACATAGAGTTAAGGTATGATATAGAAAAAATTGTTGGGGAAGGCGGCGCGGCCACTGTCTATAAAGCATGGGACAGGGTGCTTAATAAGTATTTTGCGATTAAAAAAATACACAGCGATAAGGCAGAAGACCCCAGGTTTGAGGGGATGATTTATGAAGAAGCCGTCAATACCGCAAAGCTGGAGCATGAAAATATTGTCAGGGTTGTAAATTTAATCCGTGAAGGCAGGGAATATTATATGATTATGGATTATGTAAACGGCGTGGATCTGGAGTTTCTTTTAAAACGCTGCAGACAGCAGAACATTTCCATACCGCCGGTGATAGCACTTCATATAATGGCGGAAATTGTAAAAGCTCTGGATTATGCGCACAACTTCAGGGATAACCTGACCGGAGATACGCTTGATATTGTTCACAGAGATATTTCACCGGGAAATATAATGCTGTATTATGACGGCAGGGTAAAGCTTACGGATTTCGGCATTGCAAAAATAGGAAACTCTTCTGTCAAACAGAATAAAATTCAGGGTAAGGTTTCATATATGTCTCCTGAGCAGGCAAGATGCAGGGAAATTGATGCCCGCTCCGATTTGTACTGCTGCGGGTTGATTCTTTATGAGCTTATAGCAGGAGAGAAGGCTTACGGCGGGGGAAGCGATATGAAGAAGTGGAAAAAAGCAAAAAACGCCAAAATCGATTTTAACCTCCTTCATAATGAGTATAATGAAAAAGGGTTGATTAATATTATAAAACGGCTTCTTAAAGAGAAGCCTTCAAGCAGATACCAAAATGGATCCGAGCTGTTTAACGACATGAAGGTTTACCTTGAAAAACACGGAAGCATTGAAGAAATTAGGAAAAAATACAGTTCATTCCTTCATTCTGTGCTGACAGATAACAGTTTCCTCCGGAGAGCCAAAAGAAATGATTATGTCTATATATCAGATAAAAAGCCTTCAGCTACGGATAATACTGAAGATTACAGTAAAAAGGGGATTTTGAATATATTTACCAAAGCGGTAAAAAAAATCGGTATCAGCTTATAGCTTAAGCTAAACAGCAGCGCTCTTAAGTTTATCGGCTTCTCATCATTTTCGTGCAAAAAAACCCGCATTTAAAAACAAACCTTGACAAACATAATTTTTTCAATTAAATTTGATATGTACGGAAAAGAAATGAGTTATTTATCTAATTTACAAACAGTCAAAAAAGTTTTGCTCACCGCCTCAGGGATAGTTGCCTGCCTCCTTCTTTTTAACACAGATGCCTTATCTCAAGACCAGGGCTTAGGGCTTTCGGGAAGCTGGGATTTTGAAAGTCGCGCTCTTGACCTGGAGTGGACCGAGCTTCCGGATTCTTCAGGCACAGTAACATATACTGTAAAAAGAGATTTCGGATATACCGGGATTCCAGAAGATGTTGTCACTGTTTTGATGGAAGAGACATCGCATAGAGTGACCGGATCCGGAGTACGGAGTATTCCCATTGTTTATGAAGAGGATAATTACGGAACCCACAGATACAGAGTCGAAGCCGTCGATGAGGGGGGTAAGACAGCTGTGTCCTGCACTTTTAGAAATCCGTTTATGTACTACAACTACGCTGAGTTTGACGACGACGGCGAATACTGGGGCTTCGGCCAGAAATGGTACATTCCTTTTAATGTCCAGTACTACGGGCAGGTTCGCGCTGAAATATACTGCGGGCATGAGGTTAAGGACTTCAGGCGAACATCCGTCACTGATGGGACTACCAGGGACGAGCATGGATTTTACATAAACCCCAAGGAAGAGGGTATAGAGCCCTTGCGCACATTTGAGAAGGATACTTATTGGCCCAGGGATATGGGGCAGACAATAGATCTTGAATGGGACTGGAAAGACGATGACGGCAACCTGCTCCCTCCAGGAGAGTACGATGTTTTTTTTGAGGCATATCGTCTGGGCGAAAAAAGGGACACCGGATTCCGGCCAATTGTCATACCTGACCCAAGGTACGCAGAAGTTGTTGCATCGGGCATTTTAGGTGAAACAGGCATATCTGATATTTCATTTAGAACCAACCACGATTCCGAGATAAAAATTTTAATTTGTGAGCCGGGCACCGAGTTTATTGAAGCTGATTCGGGCGGAATCCTTCAGTATTTGGACGAGGAGTATACCTATTATGAAGGATATCCATTGCCTGTAGACGGCGATGATGAAGATAGGGGGGTTGACAGCGGAAGAATATTGTCGGTTGTTGATGCATGGAAGCCCGCCGGGAATGTGGCTGTGCAGTGGGACGGCAGGGATGATGCCGGGGATTTGGTAGAAGGCGGGGTATATGAGATAGCAATAACCGGGAGAAATTCTTTCGGGGACAGGATTGAGAAAAATCATACCACCTCACTGGCGGTTGACCGGGATTATGAGAGGGAAGACCCGGATGATCCTGAGCCGGAAGAAGGGGAGCCCGAAATAGTTGCCACATTTCCCTCAAATGGTTCTCTGCATGAAGAACCGGTATATGAAGTTACAGTTGAGCTGAAAGATGACTTTGGGATAGATGATGAAGAGACTGAGATTAAGCTGAGAGATCCCAACCTGGTTGAATATGAAATTACGGATTCTGATGTTGATGTATCTTCAATGAATCCTACATATGTGAAAGAATTTGAAGATGGGCTTAGGGCAAACGGAAGTTATAGGTTATCCATATCGGCTGTGAATGTTGAAGGAAATGATACGGAAAGAGAATACTATTTTCGTATTGATATACCGGATATCCTTCCCGAAGAAGAAGACCCGCAGGATGTGCTTGATGATTCGCTGAAGGCGTATCCCCAGCCCGCGAGCGGCGGGATTATAAAGATTGCTTTTGATGAGCCCTTTGATGGAGAATATAGTGTTGATCTGGAAGTTTTCAACATAATGCAGGAAGAGGTTCACAGTGACAGCAGAAATATAGGTAATGGAGAAAAAGGGGAAGAGAAAGAAATTTTCACCTGGAATTTTGACGGCCAGCCTCCCGGAGTATATTTCTACAGGGTCACAGTTGAAAATTCTGATGAGTCGGTAGACTCTATAGAAAGATTGGTGATTGTAGAATGACTTTTATAAAAAAACACTACAAAAGCTTTATTTACTTATTCTTATTAATGACTTTACTTAATACGGCTTCATATGCTGACGGAAAGCAGTATCTCAGGTTACCTGTTTTTGCCAGGGCGGAGAGCATGGGGGGAGCATATACCGCGATAGCGGAAGATGCGGGAGCGTTTTTCTATAACCCGGCAGGGGTGGCCAGATACCAGGGAGAGAATTTTCTTGTATCCAGCGCATATGCCGACTGGGTGGAAGGGGCTAAGAAAATATCCACGGTTGTAATTTTACCGGATGATTTCGGTGACCATATATTTCTCAGGGGCGCAAGCTTAGACTATTTCACGGTAAGCGGTTTGAAAGCCTATGATGAGTATGGCAACAGGGATGGAGATATAAGCTACTACGATCTTGCTGTGGGTTTGAATTTCGGTAAGAAATTTGATTCTTTTGCAGTAGGAACGAACCTTAAGCTGCTTCTGGAAAAGCTTGATGATTACAGCGGAACGGGTTTCAGCGCAGACCTAGGCGCGCTTTACATGGCGACAGAGGAGATTCAGCTGGGGGCGTCCTTAAACAACCTGGGAACATTTACTCTTGAAGAAATAGATGTGGATATGCCTACTACATACAGGATAGGCGCGGCATATAAAATACCGGAGTTTTTCACGCTGGGGTTGGACCTTGAAAACAACAGTAAGGGAAGCAATATTCATTTAGGATCGGAAGTTTATGTCATTGAAGAATTGAGTGTGCAGGCCGGGTGGAAAAGCACGCAGGGAGGGGGAGTATACTCCCTGGGAACGAGCCTTAGCACAGAACATCCCGAGCTCTCCAACTGGGGCGGACAGATACTTGTAAATTACTCTTTTTCCGGCGGCGGAAATCTGGACACCATAAATCACAGGATTGATGCCGGAGTAAGATTCAGAATACACTAAAACCAGCCAGTATAATAAGACAAAAAAAAAGATTAAGCTTGAACGGTAAACGTCATTTTAGTATTATTAAAATGTCTTTGGAGATTATATGGAAAAGAAAAGTAAATATCCAAAAGTTCTGGTAGCGGCAGCATGGGGGATGGTCGCTGCAATTATAGTAACAGTTCTTATTGTGGCTGACAGTTTGCTTATACCGCTGGTTCTTGCGGCTCTAATATGGTACTTGATAAATACGGTTGATCACATCATCTCCACCATTAAGGTCAGGGATTATCAGCTTCCTCGCTGGCTGCGCCTGATATTGATACTCCTGGGTTTTGCGGTTGCATTAAATTTTGTAGCCGAAATATTTACAACAAGCGTTTCGCGGATTGTCAGGATTGCTCCAATGTACCAGGAAAATCTTGAAAAAATAATGCATGACTTGCCCTTTGGAATAGAGCTTGAAGACCTGCCCATAGTTACTCGTTTAACAACGGAGCTTGACATAGGGACATTCATGCAGAGAGTTGCAAGTGAATTTGCAGGCATTATGGGTAATGTAGGTTTAATTATAATTTATATGATATTTCTCTTTCTCGAGCAGAAATATTTTGGCAATAAGATTAACATGGCGGCAGGTCACAGCGACAGAAAAGAGTGGTTTGAAAATCTAATTTTGCAGATAGACAGGGATATTAAGCGTTATGTGGGAGTTAAGACGCTTGTAAGCTGTGTTACGGCCCTTGGTTCCTGGATAGTAATGAAAGCGGTCGGGCTTGAATTAGCTGAGTTCTGGGCCTTTTTGATATTTGTGTTTAATTACATACCGAATGTAGGATCAATTGCGGCGACTACGCTGCCGGCGCTGCTTGCGCTTTTGCAGTTTGATGTTTACGGGCCCTTTTTTATAATTCTTTTCGGTATTGGCGCAATGCAGTTCACGATCGGCAATTTAATAGAGCCGGCTCTTATGGGCAAGTCGCTCAACGTGAGCCCGCTTGTGATAATATTTTCATTGGTTTTCTGGGGGGCTATATGGGGTCTTGTCGGCATGTTTTTATCGGTTCCAATTACGGTTATAATAATGATAATTCTTTATAATTTCGAGCAAACAAGGTGGATAGCCCGCCTCTTATCAAGAGACGGAAAGATAAAAGGCAGGGTGTAGAATGAAAAAAACGAAAATAATAGCTACTATCGGCCCTGCCTCGTTTTCAAGGAAAGCTTTAAAGAAAATGACTCATTCGGGCATGGATGCCGGGAGGTTGAATTTTTCCCACGGAAACCATGAGGAATTTTCCCGTTTAATACAAATCCTGAGAGATTTGGAGGTGGATATAATCGGGGATTTACAGGGGCACAGAATAAGGGTTGGTGAGCTTGAGGGAGAGATTGAGCTTCGTAAAAACATGATTCTCAGGGTCTCCGGTAAAGAAAAGAAGGGAACCGAAAAAGAGATATCTATTGATTATCCGGGGCCTATGGAAAACATAAAGAAGGGAAATAATATATTTATAGATGACGGGAAAATATGTCTTGAGGTTACGGAAGTCTCCGAAAGCATCATGGAAACCAGGGTTGTAAAAGGAGGCATTTTAAAGGAAAACAAGGGCGTAAATATCCCTGAAGCAGACCTTGATTTCGGCGGATTGAGCGATAAAGACAGAAGAGATATAAGGTTCTGCAGGGAGCATAAGATTGATTATGTTGCGCAGTCTTTTGTGAAAGATAAAGGCGATGTTGCTGATGTGAAAAAAGAATTGGGGGAAGAATCCGAATGTGGTGTAATCGCCAAAATAGAATGCAGGGGAGGAATAAAAAACATAGACAGTATAATTGAAGCCTCAGACGGTATTATGATAGCAAGGGGGGATATGGGCATCTCCCTCCCGGTGTATGAGATACCCGTGATGCAGAAAATGATCATAAAAAAATGCAACCGCGCCTTGAAGCCTGTAATCACAGCTACCCAGATGCTTGACAGCATGACTGAAAATGAGACTCCGACCAGGGCCGAGGTAAGCGATGTGGCTAATGCAATAATTGACGGAAGTGATTATGTAATGCTTTCGGGGGAAACATCTATTGGCAAAAACCCGGTGAAGACAGTGGATATGATGAATAAGGTTATAAAATTCACTGAGGAATACCTCAGAAACAGCGGTTAATTTATGAAATTAATAAAAGGAATGGTTATACTATTCGGGTGTCTTTTTGCGGGGGATATTTTATCTCATTATGTACCTGTAGGGCTTCCGGGAAATATTTTTGGGATGATTATATTATTTGTACTGCTGGCTTCGGGGGCGCTAAAGCTGGATGATGTTAATGAGGCGGGAAGTCTTTTTCTTGATAATCTTGTTTTATTGTTTGTTCCGCTCGGGGTGGGGATAATGCGTTACTTTGGGCTTCTCAGTCAGCAGATTCTTCAGTTGATTGTGATTGGATTTGCCGGATATTTAATCTCTTTCGCACTCTCCGGCAAGGTAATTGACTTATTGACTAAATATAAAAAAAATAATGCAGGTTGATTTTTTCTCTGACCCGGTTTTCGGAGTGATGCTTACGCTTGCGGGTTATTTCGCGGGCCTTATTATATACAAAAAAACCGGCAGTATGCTTCTACACCCCATGCTGACGTCAATGGTAATGATTATTACGGTTCTTATGGTCTCGGGGATAGATTATGAGACCTATAACGAGGGAGGGCAGTATATAACTTTTCTCTTAGGGCCTGCAACGGTAGCCCTGGCCATACCTATGTACAGGCAGATTGAGCTTTTAAAAAAGAACATAATGGTTATTTTATCATCCACTATATTTATTTCCGTATGCGGCATTCTTTTAGTTATTTTTCTGGGGTTAATCACCGGGGCGGATTCAATATTTATAGTTTCCGCCATTCCAAAATCAGTGACTACGCCTATAGCCGTAGGTATAACCCGGGAGCTTGCCGGAAAACCCTCGCTTACGGTATCGCTTACGCTTATTCACGGGCTGCTCGGTGGAATGTTCGGCCCCTGTTTTTTATATCTTTTTGGTATAAAAACAAAGATGGCGCGGGGTTTAACGATGGGAATGCTTTCTCACGGCCTTGGAACGGCTAGGGCGCTGGATGAGGATGAGTATGAAGGAGCCCTTGCGGGTCTTGCCATAGGCTTAATGGGCTTTTTCACAGCAGTCTTCGCGCCTGTTCTTGCCGGTCTAATTTTATAGTATATTTTTAGAGAAAGCGGTTTTTATTTCTTCGGCGAAATTTTCTGCATTTTCAAGGTCCCTCCTGTCAGGCCTTCCTTTATTGATTCCGCCTACTGCCTTTAAAAAGGAGTTTGTGTCATATCCCGGGCAGTCAAATTCCCCGATTATCTTGAACCCCTTATTTTTCAGGATTTTTTTGGCTGATTTGTGGCCTCTGTTAAATAAGATGTTTTTTTTCATTCCGGCAGTGGAAAAAAGAAAGGACTTTTTGTTCTCCTGAACCGGCAGGTTTTTTATGAAATTCAGGAGAGACTTATGAAACCTGGAATAGTATATACCGGAGCCGAAGCCTATTAAATCCGCCTCCGTTATGTCAGTATGGGCGGCCTGGTTTGCAGGGATAAATTTTGCGTTTAGCTTTTCCCCGATTACCTCAGCTATTTTCCTTGTATTGTTATGATGATATGAGGCGTATATTATTACTGATTTCATTTATTTAATCCCTCTTATGGAAACTTCTTTAATTGTTATATATAGCATATTTGCGCTTATTTTATCAAATTATGTTTATTTAATATTTGAGTCGGCAACTGTTAAATACAGGTCATTTATTATTTCACCTTCTATTCTGAATTTTATCAGATGATAGTATGCGGAATCAAAGAGATGGTTTAAGGCTTCCTGAGGGTTTTCCCTGCTGATATCAGTCCGGGCTTCTTCTAAAGCTTTGCGGGAGGGGCTGTTTTTAAACCGGGGTGAGATTATGTCCATTTTATCTGCAGCGGAATTTAAATTGCCCTCTTTCATATCAACCAGCGCCAGCCCGAGTATTCCGGGCCTGTATCCCGGGATAATATGAGAGGATTCTTTAAAAAAATATTTTGCATCTTCTGAAGGTTTTCCCCGGGCCAGCGCCCGGGCACCTTCGATGAAGTAACCGGAACACCACATCGGATTAAGCATATTGTGACCTATCAGAAGAGTTGGGATGAGCAGAAAAAGAAGAATTATTTTTCTTGTCGAATCCTTCACTTTAAGTTCATAATTGTCGGTGGATATATAAAGGCCTGAGATAAACGCAAAAGTAAGGTTTATAAGCGGAATAGACAGGTTATATTCAAACAGGTTGTATATCAATACAGATAAAAGGGAAATAAAGGCGGTGGATGAGTATTTTCCTTTATATGTTTCTTTTAATACTGCATAGAAAAAGATTAATATTCCGGAGAAGGCAATAATTCCGTATTCTACCAGGAACTGAAGAAAAAAAGAATGAAAAAAGAGGGATAAATCCCTGAAGCTGAAAGAGGGGAGTATCAGTGGGGTCGTCCCGGGGCCGAAGCCTGTAAGGGGCCGTTTTAAAAATGCCGTTATGCCGGAATTTAACCAGTCCAGCCTGTCGGCAAAGTGTTCCGGTTTAACGAATACCGCTGCGAAAATAAGTCCGATCAGGGCTAAGAGTATGATGCGGAAGAAATCCAGCCTGATCTTTTTTTCCAAATGTAAAAAAAGCAGCGTCGAAAAAATCAGAACAGCCCATCCCCAGACAGAATAGGCAATAAAGAAAGAAACTGTAAAGACTGAAAGGATGAGTATATAAATATAGTTTCTTGGCTCTTTGGGGTTTGTATCAATAGTTGCTTTTTTCATAAGGAACGGAAATCCCATAATGTAAAAAGCGGTTTTAAAATGCGGGTTGGGAAAAAGGTTTTTGAAGAACAGGAGTTCAAGCAGGGCAGCGCCGAATATTATGAAAATAATGTATTTTCCGAAATCCTTTTTGAATTTTTCCGTAGAATGAGAGGAGGAAACAATAAAAACCACAGCAGCGGAGAATAAAGTAAACAGGGATATATGGGATAGGTATTTGTCATATGTATATATGAAGGAGACTGCCGTCCCTGAAATAAGAAGCCCTGAATATACCGTAAAGGCCTTTTTCGTAATGGCAGTTTTTCTCCATAAAGAAAGCCATCCCAGTAAAAGGCTGATAATCCAGGTAAGTGTTTGAACCCTGATGTCCCAACCGGAGTAAAAAAGAAGGTTAAGTACGATAAGAAGGAGTATTAGATATAGAACGAAATTCTTTTTAAACATAAAATTATTATATTACTTTATCTTATTATTGGCAAAAAAGAGTAATATATCACAGGGGTATTTTTTTCTTCGTCTTGAAAATAGAGGGGTTTTCTGTTTAATTCTTATTAGAGGTTATATGATAAAAAAGGCTAACACAGCCCGAATTTTTGTTAAGTTTTTGACTGCATTCTTTTTTTTCGCCAGTGCGGGAAGCTTCTGCCGGGCGGATGAAAAGGTGAGCATTCTGCTTACGGGAGACGTTTATCTGGGCGGCCATGCCGAAGGTTTTCTCATAGAGGATCCGCAATATCCTTACCTGGAGGTCAGGGATGTTCTGGAGAAAGCGGATGTGGTAATTGGAAACCTTGAATCTCCCCTGACCTATTCGGAGGAGATATTCATGGAGAAAACCTTTAACCTTAAGGCCTCTACCGGGGTTATACATTCGCTGAAAGCCGGCGGATTCAGCGCTTTATCCCTTGCGAACAACCATATAATGGATTTCGGATGGAAGGGTTTAAGGGATACGATTAAAACCTTAGACAAATACGGCATAAAACATGCCGGGGCGGGGAGAAACTTAACTGAAGCAAGAACTCCGGCGGTAATTGAAACCGGTTCCATCTCCATAGCTTTTCTGGCATATAACAATACGTATCCGCTGGAGTTTAATGCGAAGGCGGAAAGCCCGGGCGCGGCAAGGGGCAAGGCAGAGTATTTCAGAAAAGATATATCCGAAGCTTCCCGGGAAAACGACCTGGTGATTGTTTCCTTTCACTGGAGCGGAGAGCATGTGAAAGAGCCCAGGCAGTACCAGGAGAGTTTCGGCAGGATTGCCGTTGATGCCGGGGCTGACATTGTTTTCGGGCATCACCCGCATGTTATCCAGGGGATAGAGGTTTATTCCGGCAGCCTCATTGCCTACAGCCTCGGTAATTATGTCTTTGGCTCTTATTCCGACAGGGTAAGAGATAGTATCATGCTGCGGGTTGAGGCTACCCCTTCAGGAGTTAAGGATGCTTTTGTTTATCCGATAAACGTGAATAATCTGGAAGTGAATTTTCAGCCTAAACCCCTTAAGGGGGATGACGCCGGAGAGGTTTTTAAAAAATTAAATGAGCTTTCCGGTACATATGGCACAGATATTTTGGTGGGTGAAGAGATCGGGCAGATCAGGATTATAGAAGATTGAATTTTAAAAATATTTGTGTTAGTATTTTATGTATTCTAAGTTTACCTATTATGTTAGCAAAAAAATTACAGGGAGGTTTTGCTGTAAAATATAAGGCCATCATGTCTTTTTTAATTGTTCTGTCGCTTGCATTCTTTATGGCTGGATGCAGAGGTCAGGAAGAGCCGGATTTGGATGAGTGGGAAGAGGAGGATTACGAGTATGAAGCTCCGGACTCCGGGGAGTTTGATGAACCGGTTGAGCCGGCAGATCCGGAAGGAGATCCCTGGTAAAAAACTGTCAAATGCAGTGAAAAGGTCTCCGTAAACTCTTATAGGGGGTTTTCCTGTGTAAGGACGGTTCTAAAGAATCAAACACTTCTTATTTATAAAAAAACGTAAAAAGTTTTTTTAAGAAAGAAAAGGTGGATATATTATAAAAACAGAACAGATTCAGAGACTACTTTTAAGAAACCCGAACCCGGTTTTTCAAATTAAAAAAACAGGATTTCTTTTATGAATTTTTCCGCTGCAGGTGTTTTAGGATTAAAGCTCGGCAGAAGCATATGGGGTTATACGGTGGGTAAGCCGTTTGAAGATTCAAGCACCAAAGTTAAAGGGTTAATGATAAGTCAGGGATATTACAGAAAAGAAAAAGCTTTATAAAGAGATAATGAGAGAAGAAAAGTTTTTCAACGCGGTATTTGAAGGTATAAGGCATCCCTTTCTGATAGTTGATGTTAACACATATGAAATTTTGTATGCGAATTCCGCTGCAGGGGAGAAAGAAAAGATTATCGGTAAGCCGTGTTATGAAGGTTTTCACAATTTAAAAAAGCCGTGCAGCCGTGAAAAATGCCCCATTTCTCAGGTAGAGCAGACCGGTGAGTCTACGAGGACAGAGCATTCTCATTTATATCCCGGCGGAGAAGAGAGGCTCTGTGAGGTACACGGTTTCCCGATTAGAGAAAACGGAAAAATTAAAAAGATGATTATGTGTTTTTTTGATGTAACCGGGCGCAAAGAGGTGGAAGCCGAATTAAACAGCAGCGAAAACTACAATCGATCAATAATAGAAGCTCTGCCTGATATTGTAATGAAGGTTGACAGAGAGGGGATTTTTCTTGATATCAGGAGCTCTTCGGAAAATAAGTTATTTAAACCAAAGGAAGAGCTTCTGGGAAAGAAAATTTCTGATGTGATGCCTTCAAAGACAGCTGGAAATGTGATGGATTGTTTAAGGAAAACCCTTAAAAATAAAGAATTAAGCTCTGTCGAGTATGAACTGAAGGTGCCCGAAGGGAATCTCTTGTTTGAAGCAAGAATGGTCCCTTTTGACGAAGATACGGTTATTGCACTAATCAGAGATATAACTGCGAAAAAGTCCGCTGAGGAAAAGATTAAAAAGAGTGAAGAGAGGCTCAAGCGGATTACCGAAAACATGACCGACGTGGTTTTTACTGCGGATTTAAATTTAAACGTAAATTTTATAAGTCCCTCCATTGAAAGATTAACAGGAAGAAAATATCGTGAGTGCAAAAAAAGTAAACTCTCGGAGCTGATTACTCCTCTCTCGCTTAAAAAAATAAAAAGGGCGCTTCAGCTGGAACTTAAAAGGGAAAAGTCACCTAATGTTGATAAAAACAGGTCCCGAATCACCGAGGCGCAGTTTTTAAAAAAAGACGGATCACTTGCTGATGCTGAAATGAATTCAAGGTTCCTGAGGGACAAAAGCGGAAGGGCGGTGGGTATTGTGGGTGCGGTAAGAGATATAACCGGGAGAAAAGTACAGCAGAGGTTTAACAGTCTTGCGGCTGATGTCTCCAGGGAATTCATAGATGTTTCAATTAACAATATTGACGAGAAGATTAATATGCTCCTTGAACGGTGCAGTCGGTTTTTAAAAGTGGACAGGGGATACCTTTTTTTGTATTCAAAGGACAGAAGCCGGATGAGCAACACTCATGAGTGGTGCAGGGAAGGAGTAAGTTCCCAGAAAAAAGTTATCCGGGATTTCCCCGTTAAACAGCTGCCCTGGTGGAATAAAATGATTAAGTCGGGTGATTTTGTAAAAATAGATGATATAGATGAGCTTCCCGGTGATGCCGTCGCGGAGAAAAAAGAGTTCAAAAGGCAGAATATAAAATCGCTTGTGGGGTTTCCGGTAAGGAACAAGGACGGGGGACTTATCGGTTTTATGGGTTATGATTCTGTCAGTTCAAAAAGAAACTGGAGAACCGGACAGATAGTTTTGCTTAGGGTCTTTGCAAACATAATTTCAAAGGCGTATGAGAAGGTAAGCATTGAAGAACAGATGCGCCAGATTAAGAAAATGGAATCAATCGGGCAGCTGGCCGGGGGTATCGCCCATGACTATAACAATATGCTGACAGCCATAATAAGCAATACGGAGCTTGCCCTTGAGTCCGTGGAGCACTCTTCTGCCGTATATGGTGATCTGCTGGAGATACACAGGGCGGCTAAAAGATCAGCCGACCTTACCGCGCAGCTTCTGGCATTTGCTAAAAAACAGGTAAGAAACCCTAAGATGTTGGATTTGAATAAATCAATTCAAGAGATGCTCAAAATGCTTGAATTGTTGATAGGTGAGGATATAAAGATAAACTTCATACCCGGAAAGGGGGTTGAAAAAATAATGATTGATCCTTCGCAGCTGAATCAGATAATAATTAACCTTTCTTTGAATTCACGCGACGCTATATCGGGTTCCGGGGTTATAAATATTGAAACTTCAGGCGGCCGCTTTTTTGACGGGGAAGAGTTACAGAGAAGTCTCGGCGGAAAAAAATATGTAAAGCTGTCATTTGGAGATAACGGGTGCGGAATTTCAAAAGAGGTTCTTTCTCACATATTCGAGCCCTATTTTTCCAGGAAAAAAGGGGGGGGAAACACCGGGATGGGGCTTGCCACGGTGTACGGAATAGTAAAGCAGAACGGCGGCTACATTGATGTGCACAGTTCCCCCGGAGAGGGCAGTGCTTTTGAAATTTTCTTTCCGGTAAATTCCAAAGATGCAGATATGAGTGAACCGAAAAAGAAGGAGGTAAGAACGCTTTCCGGAAATGAGACCATTCTTCTGGTAGAGGATGAAAAGGCAATAGTTAAATCCTTAAAGAGAACGCTTGAAAAATACGGATACAGGGTTTTGACCTCTTTATCGGCTGCGGGCGCTGTGAAGGTTGCAAAAGAGTACGGGAGGGAAATTGACCTTCTTATTACCGATGTTGTTATGCCCGGGATGAACGGCAAAGAACTCTGCGGGAGAATTTCGGAAATTGTTCCCGGCATCAAGTCTCTTTATATTTCAGGATATACTGATAATGTTATACATAAACAGGGTATAATTAAGAAAGATATAAATTTTCTGCATAAGCCTTTTTCTTCCGAAGTTCTTGCCCGGAAGATAAGGCAGGTTCTTGAAGAATAGGAAAACGTGATGAAAAATGTTCTTATAATTGATGATGAAAAATCTGTAATAAAATCATGTGCCAGGGCGCTTGAAAAAAAAGGCTATGAATGTTATTCAGCGCTTAATGCATCCACCGCGCGGAAGATGCTTAAACGAAGGGAATACGGGGTAATCCTTCTTGATATAGGACTTCCGGATGCTAGCGGAAGGGATTTTATGGATGAAATAAAGGAAAAAAACTTTTTTACAGAAATCGTAATGCTGACGGGAAAGGCGACGGTGGAAGATGCCGTGATCTGTATGAAAAAAGGGGCATATGATTTTATTACCAAACCTTTCGGGGTAAACGATTTAAGGGGTTCGGTGGAAAAAGCGATGGAAAAAGCCGGCCTAAAGACGAGGGTCAGCGAGCTGGAAAGAATAGCATCCATATCAAATGTATCAGGGGCCCTTTGCCGGCTTACGGGCCTTGAAGAGCTCATCAAGACAATATGCAGGGAAGCTGAAAAAGCCCTGGGGGCGGATTACTCCGAATTAAAAATTTATGACAATCCCTTCGCATCAGATAATAATTGTATGTTGGAGGAATTCGGATCTTCTCAGGATGCGGTTTTTAAAGATGACAAAAGAGTGCTTTTTGCTCCCTTAAAATTTAAAGAAAAATATAAAGGTTTTCTAAGGGCTGAAAAAAAGACCGGCAGTTTTAATCAAATTGATTTGAGCGTAGCTTCCGTTTTTGCAGGGCAGGCTGCGGTTGCCGTTGAAAACTCCAAAATATATGATTCACTCAAAGAGGTTGACAGGATGAAGGATATCTTTCTGACAAATATATCTCATGAAATTAAAACTCCGCTGCAGTCAATTCTTGGTTCAAGCGAAATACTTCATAAAAGATACGGCACGGACAGGATGACGTCTCTGTTAATAAATAATGCTCTGCGGCTTAAAGAAATCATGGAAGAGATACTTGATTATAAGAAGTTTTACGAAGGAAATAGTGAAATGGAATTTCACATGGATTCTCTGCAGGATACAGTTTCTCAAGCAATAAAGGAGATAATTCCGAAAGCCCGGAAGAAAAAGATAGTGATATATAAATTTTATGATCATCTGGATTCATTCAGGCATAATAAGGAAGCCGTAAAGAAAGCGGTTTATAATATTCTTGATAATGCAATTAAGTACACGCCCGGAGAAGAAAAAGTCTCTGTTTCAATAAGAAGGCAGGGGGATTGCGCCGCAGTTAAAGTCAAAGACAGGGGGCCCGGTATTTCTGACTCTGAGAAGGAAAAAATTTATGACAGGTTTCATCAAAGATTTTCAAGCTCCTCTTTTGATGTAAAGGAGCAGGGTATAGGCCTCGGGCTTGCTGTGGCAGAAAATATTGCCAGGTCCCACGGGGGATACATTTCTTTTGACTCATCTGACAGGGGAAGCATTTTTTCCCTTCTAATTCCGATAAGGTAGTATATTTAAATAAATACAGAAGGAAGGCTTGAAAAGGGGGTTCTTTTGTGTTTGTATATTATTGGGTATAGTGGGAATAATGAGAATAGTGGGGATTTATAAAAATGAATGATAAACCGGTAAGCACATATGAAGCGGCCGCACTTTTGAGCGTTGACATATCTACGGTAAAAAAATGGGCGGATGAGGGTAAGATAAAGGCATACAGAACGCCGGGAGGCCACCGCAGAATTAAAAGAAAGGAACTTGTTGAATTTTCAAAAAAGTACGGGTTCCCCGTTGCCGAATTGAGGGAGGCTCCTCATAAGATTCTAATTGTGGATGATGAATTTAATGTCAGGGAAAATATCAGAAAGATAGTAGAGAGGAAGTATCCCGGTATTGAGGTTTTTTCCGCTGAAGACGGATTCAGCGCGGGGAAAATACTTGCCGCTGAGGATATTTCACTTCTTTTTCTTGACATCAGGATGCCGGGTATTGACGGTTACGGCGTAATGCGTCAGCTTCTTGAAGACAGAAGGCTCGGCAGCCCTCACATAGTTGTCATAACAGGGTATCCGGAAGAAGGCATGGAGAATAAGCTGGTCGCACTCGGCGCGGACCAGCTTCTTGTGAAGCCTTTTGGTGTCAGTGAATTTACAGACTGCCTTAAAGAAACCGGTATTATTGAGCATAGCGCTTAGTTTTTTCGCATCTGCGACTTCTTTGTTTGCCGGAACGACGGTTTATGAATCGGGAGAAGATTTTGCCGG
>PWEK01000010.1 GCA_003553445.1 Elusimicrobiota bacterium | reverse complement strand
TCGGGCCCACCTCTCCGAGGAGGTCGCAACCAGGTTCCGCCGCCACGCGCCGGTGGTTATCACCCTGTGGACGCAGGAAGAACGGAAATGGGTGCCAAGGGATAAGGCTAACTATCTGGCGGCGCTAAAAAAGCGCCTGGTTCGGGTCTGTTTCGAGGCCTACCGTCAGAACGGGCTTCTCACTTTGATGGAGCTACAGTGGATCTTCCAGCTGAGCATGGCGCGCATCTCGGAGCTTATCAGAAGCTTTCAGAACGAGCACCAGATAATTGTCCCCACTCCGGGAACGGTGCTCGATGCGGGCCGGAGTATGACCCACAAGGATATCATTGCGAGACTCCATCTCGAGGGGTATACTGTAAATGAAATCGCACAAAAAACCCATCACTCACAAAGAGCAGTGGATAACTACATCGGGACCTTCGAGTCGGTACTGATCTTAAAGCTTTTCGGCCTTGGTGCCTGGCTCATGGCCCGGCTTTTAAAGAAGGGTGTCACGCTTATTGAGGAGTACCTGGAGCTGATTGATGAGTTCTATACGGATGAAGAAGAGATCAAAAACTATCTCCAAGCAAGGGGGGTAAAACTTTAAACCCCCATATACCGACAATCTTTTGTCTTTGACACCAGTAGTGCCAATCATCCCTGAAATGACGGGCAAAAAGGGCATACGGATCCAAATTTTTGGCATTACACCCTCTCGGAGCTAGTCCGCGAGCCGCTCTACCCGGGAGGGAGGTCGGTAGTGCAGGGCTTTGAAGATCGCATTGATCTTCTCATTGCCTTCGGTGCGGAAAAGATAGGGCTCGCCGTCAATATCAGCCCGGATGGCCTTCATCCGGCCCAGAGTTCTTAGGGCTCTTTCGGCAGTCATCTCCAGTCCCCCGGAGGCTAGCTTTCTTTCCAGCCCCCGCTCCAGGAGGTGGGCCAAGACGCATACCGCCACATGCGCCCGGATTCTGCGGTCGGCATGGTGGTAGACCGGCTCCATGTCGTGCAGGCTCTTCAGCGAACGGAAGGAGCGCTCGATCTGGGAGAGGTGCTTGTAGGTGGTGGCGATCTCTTCTTTGTCCAGATCGGGATCGTTGGTGAGCAGGATATATTTTCCGTCGTAGCGTTCATCTTCCCGGACCTGGGATTTGTCAATCCGCAGAGTGCCATCTTTGAGCCGCCGCAGGAAACGCCCCTTGTATCTGTGGCCGTACAGTTCAGCTGCCTTCTTGCTGTCGGGATCAAGATTTTCGATCTCTTCGGTGAGCTCTGCTACCACTTCTTCCCGGATCTCCTTATCCCGCGTGGCCTGCAGAGGATTGTGGCAGATGATGTAGCGGCCGCGTTCAGTCTCCACCTCCTTCACGCGGAGGTTTTCGCTGACCTTCTTGTAGCGTCCGGGCCGAGCCAGAACTTCGGTGTTGACCTCCTTCCACTGGTTTCTGCGGATACCTACGATGAACTTGTAGCCCTTAGACCGGATCTTTTTGAGTTTATCCTGGCTGACCATACCGCGGTCAGCTACAAAAATACAGCGGCCGACTTTGAATCGGCCCTTGAGCCGGGAGAGGGTCTCCTCCACAGTATTTATCTCAGGGGTATTACCAGAGAGGACCTCATGCCCCAGTGGCAGGCCGTCACGGCTTAAGATGAGCGAGATTAAAAACTGCATCTCACCCTTTCTGCTGTAGTTCACAAGTTCAGGAGATTCACCGTACATGTCCACCAGGCTGCAGTCGTAGAAGACTACGCTGCAGTCGTAGTTCAAAAGACTCACCATCTGATTGTAGAGATCGCGTTCAAGCTGAGGTTTGTATTCGATGAGAAAGTCCAGGGCCCGGTAGAGGTGATGAAGCTCAAGCTCGGAAATATAGGGCCAGTATACTTCTTCCTTGAGCCATTCGTAGGTTGAGAGTTTGCTCTTGGCGTCTATAATGCGGTTTAGGACCATGGCCTGGATCGCGTTTTTCACATCGAACTCGTACTCTCGCTCTTTAAGCAGTTTATCCAAGAGCTCATCCAGCTTGAGTTCCTTCCAGATCCTTTGCATTACGAATACGTCGCCGTAGTTTTTGGCCCACTTGTGGTGGCAATCCTCTTCGGGGTCGATAACTGCCAAGTGGGAGGTGTGTTTTTTCAGTGCGGAGGCGATCTCATCGGCCTGAGAGCCATCGAAGTCTTCTTTTCGGCCCAGGTTGAGGATAACGCGCTGCTTGGGAGTGCCGTTATCGCGGTAGCTTTCAACCAGCTGCACGTAGCGGTAGACCTTGCCGTTTGACTTGACAGTTTTGGTGCGGGTAAACATACATATTTCACCTCTTTCCATCTACTATTATAGCACACCAAAACTGTCAGGACAAGGAGTAATATGTGATTTTTGGCATTACAAATTTAGCGAAATTAGGGTACCGCGCCGATTGGTGCGAAAATGTACGCTAAGGATTTTGGCATTGTACTCGAGGCTTGCGAGAGTTAGACTTACAGGAATATCATTGTTAAGTTGAAACTATAAGAGTATACTGTAGATGAGATTACTCAAAAGAATTGCCATTCACAATAAGTTATTCCGGTGGTTCTTTTGGTTTTTAATTTTTTCTTTTTTTTATCTCCCAGAAGTGAGATTCTAGGACTTCAAGCGTCTTAAATTTCTCCCAGAAGTATAACATTTGGGACAATTAACGCCTATTTTTTATCTCCGAAAAGGTGGTTTCATGCAGTATAACCAGTTTCTTAAGTTTCTCCGAGAACAAGAGCGTTCTAAACTTACCATCCAGACCTATGCCCGAGACCTGGAAATCTTTATTGAGTGGTTTAAACAAGAAACAGGAAGGATTCCGGAACCAGATACGGTTACCCCGTTGGATATTCGTGATTTCAAGGGCCAGCTTGAAACCATGGAATTAAAGCCAGCTACCATCAATCGCAAGCTTTCCGCTCTCAGATCTTATTTCAAGTGGGCACAGCAGGTAAAGTTCACTGCCATCAATCCCATGATCGGAATACGAGATAAACCCCAATCCCAGCAAGCTCCTCGATGGTTGGAACGCAAGGGGTGCCACGCTCTCATTCGTGCAGCTGAAGAGCGGGTTCAGCTTGCTGATAGTAAGAGGATACCGGTAAAAATGACCGCTACGGCCAGGGAAGCCCGGCGAGATGCAGCTATCCTAGCACTGTTTTTGCATGCAGGTTTGCGTCTTGCTGAGTTATGCAATCTCTACCAGGACGATCTCAGTTTCGGTGAGCGTAAAGGATCTGCAACTATTCGTTCAGGGAAAGGTGGGAAATGGCGTCAAGTTCCACTAAACCGGGATGTACGCCGAGAATTAAAAAGATGGCTAAATGTGAGACCTGACATTGATCAATCCCATCTTTTTATTGGTCGGCGTAGCAGACCGCTCGGTCCTCGAGGAGTCCGACATGTAATAGAGCGCCTTGCAAAGCATGCTGATATTAGTGAAGTTTCTCCACATGTTCTGCGTCACACCTTTGCTAAGAACTTGATCGATGCTGGGACCTCATTGGATCGGGTAGCTACATTGCTGGGCCATTCCAACTTGAACATTACCCGTCGTTACACTACCCCATCACAGACAGATCTGGCAAGTGAGGTAGAGCGTATCGCCTGGAGCGAAGAGGAATGACAGAATTCCGTTATTCCCGACAACAGATTGCTGAACAGGCCAACTTCACCTTGAAAGACCGGGATCAGATTGACCAGTGCCGTAGAAATTATAACCGGCTTGGCTTTGCCTATCAGATGGCTTTTGTCCGACTCACTGGACGGCTCCCTAAACAAAAGCCGTTGGAGCGCATAGAAGATCTATTGAGTTTTGTGGCTATCGAACTGAAAATTGACAGGGAAGAGATCAATCGTTATGCTCAGCGTCAGGTAACTGTTTCCCAACACCAAGAACGACTTATAAACTATCTTAATCTCAAACACTTTCAAGAAAAAGAACGTAAACTGCTCAGTCAATTTCTTCTGCAAGAATCGTACCGCTTGGAGCAAACATCCGCCTTACAAGCTAAAGCTCAACAGTTCTTACACGAGCATAAAATCTTAATGCCTGCTCGTACCACTCTTAGGCGTCTAATTGGTGAACAGCGCGACCGAGCTCAGCAGGAAATAGTTCACAGGTTGAGAAAGCTGTTGACCCTCAAAATAGAAAATAGGATTGATCAGCTACTGGTGGTGAAGGAAAGACAAGCCTCTGGTTTTCAACAACTGAAAGAACCACCAGGTTTTCCATCCCCTCGCGCTTTGCTTGCATTAATTGACAAATTGAATCGGATTGAAACCACCGGGGTGCTAGAAATTGATCTGTCTTGGCTTAATAATAACTTTCAAAAGATAAAAACTCGACGCGCTCAACAATATACCATCTATCGGTTGCGCGAATTACAACCCGATCATCGATATACTATAATGGTTTGCTTCTTATGGCAAACCTATCGCGACACTATAGATCAATTGGTAGATATGTATATCAAACTAATAGCCAATACCGAGCGGCGCGCCCAACGTGATTTGGACGAAAAGATAAAAGAACGACGAATTTCCATTCGCTCATCTCTAGCTATGTTCAAGACTTTGGGGAAGGTGTTGCTCGATAAAAAAATTGCTGACGAACAGGTTCGTCAGACTGCCTTTAGTAAGTTGTCCAGGAAAGAACTGAAAGAAAAGCTAGAACAACTTGATAGCTTGCTTGTCGGCAAGCATAGCGACCTTTTCCCCTGGATAATGAAACGTTTTAGTTATCTGCGTCAGTTTACCCCTCACTTCCTTGAACATCTCTCCTTTCAAACAGAGTCGAAGGAGCATGAGCCGCTTTTAAAAGCTATAGCTCTTCTGCGGAAGATGAATGCAGAAGGGAGAAGAAAAATTCCGGATTCGGAGGATGTGCCTACAGAGTTCATCCCTGCTCGAATCCGGCACTTCGTTGAACAGGAAGATGAGATCAACCGTAGGGGATATGAATGTGCAGTACTCATCGCCATCCGGGATGAAATCAAGCGTGGCAATCTCTGGATACCTTATAGTAAACGATTCGGACGATTGGATGACTTCTTTATGTCTGATGAAGAGTGGGCTACCATGCGTTCTGATTTCTTCCAACGAGCAGGACTTCCTATTCAGTCAAAAGATGTAGGGCCTTATCTTACCAAGCGGTTGAACCATGCTTTTGACCGGTTTCTTCAAACACTTCCCGACAATGCTTATGTCAAAATGGAGGAAGATGGCTGGCATCTGGGTAGCGACCAAAAGGAGACATTGCATCCTGAGTCTGAGCGTCAACTTG
>PWEK01000052.1 GCA_003553445.1 Elusimicrobiota bacterium | reverse complement strand
TTACTGTTCATTCTTACGGTTTTATGCTTGCTGTCGGTATACTTGCAGGATATATTCTTATGGTTCGTGTGGCAACCTACAGGGGAATATCAAAGGATTTTGTGGGGTATCTTCTTACCGGCTGTGTTTTATGGGGGGTAATAGGAGCCAGGTTGTTTTATGTATTAATTGCTTTCGAAAATTTCGCGGCAAGTCCGGTAAATATAATAAAAATATGGGAAGGAGGATTGGTGTACTGGGGCGGGTTTATCGGCGGTGCGGGCTGGCTTTTTTATGCAACAAAAAAAATGTCATTAAATATTCGCATTGTTGCAGATTTGATTTCGCCGGCGCTTTCTCTCGGTTATGCTTTCGGAAGAATAGGATGTTTTTTGACTGGGTGTTGCTACGGCGCCAAAACGGATTCAGTAATCAGCATAGTCTTTAAAAACAGGGCAAGCCTGGCTCCTATAAATGAGCCGCTTATACCGGTGCAGCTTTATGCTTCTTTATATTCGTTTCTTCTGGCGGTATTTCTGTATCAGAGATTTAAATTCGGGAAAGCTAAACCGGGGCACGTTTTTGTTCTTTACATTTTTCTTTATTCAGTGTTTAGAATTGTGATAGAGTTTTTTAGGGCAGACTACAGGGGCCCTTTATTTTCTGGGTTGACCCCCACGCAGTGGATTGCTGCAGCAGGAGCAATTCTAAGCTCGTATTATGTTGTTATTCTGAGAAAGAAATGACCTGTCAGGAAATATATCCGGCGCCGGATGAAGAAGGGATGAGGCTGGATAAGTTTTTATCTGAGAAGCTTAATTTTTCTAGAAACAGGGTCCAAAAATTTATAAAAGAGGGAGCTGTTCTTGTAAACGGGTTTAAAAAAAACAAAAAATATTCCGTTTCGCAGGGGGATAAGATATTGTGTGATTCATTATCCCGAAAAGAAAAAACTGCTGTTTTGGATGCTGATATTTGCTATATACACAAAGAGGATACTTTTGTTGTTGTAGATAAACCTTACGGTATAGTGGTTCACCCGGCGCCGGGATTGGATGAGTATACCCTGTACGATATACTTAAAGAAAAATACAGATATGTCCAGACAGTACACAGGCTCGATAGAAACACATCAGGGGTGATAATTGTTGCAGTTGACAGGAAAGCCGCACGGAACCTGAAGAGTCAGTTTAAGCAGGGAAAGGTTAAGAAAACATATCTTGCGATTGTTGGGGGCAGGGTTAAAGCAGATGCAGGTGAACTGGATCTTCCTCTGAAGAGGTCTAATAAGAATCCTACAAAAATGGAGGTCTCATGGGTTAAGTCCCGAAGTTCCGTTACAAGGTTCAGGGTTGTTGACAGGGTTAGTGATTTTTCACTCCTTGAATTATACCCCCTAAGCGGCAGGACCCATCAGATAAGGGTGCACCTTTCCTACAGCGGTCATCCTGTCCTGGGAGATGACAAGTATGGGGGAGGTTATGCGGGATATGCCTGCCGTCACCTGCTTCATGCATGGCGGATTTCATTTTTCCATCCTGAAAAAAAGGGAAGGGTGAATTATTGCAGCGCCCCTCCGCCGGATTTTATAAAAAAAATCCGCAAACTGGGATTTGAAAATGTTGACTATATATGATATAATTTCCAATTAATGCTATAGATGCGAAAGCCAGAAATATACAAATTAATAGAAAAGAAAGAAAAAGAAGGCATTCTGCTGGTGATTTCCGCTCCTTCGGGAGCCGGTAAAACGACTCTCTGTAAAATGCTTGTAAGTGAAATGGAAAAAGCTGTGTTTTCAGTTTCTCTTACCAGCAGAAAACCCAGAGGAGCTGAAAAAAGGGGGGTTGATTATGAATTTGTTACTGAAAAAGAGTTTAAAAAAAGAATTAACGAAAAAACATTGCTAGAATGGGCCAGGGTTCATGGAGCTTACTACGGAACATCAGGCGAATTTGTAAAGAGGTCCCTCAATAAGGGTAAATGTGTGGTTCTTGATATAGACGTTCAGGGGGGAATGCAGGTGAAAAGAAAAATTCCGGAGGCGGTGCTGATTTTTATACTGCCTCCATCTATGGAAGAGCTTAAAAGGCGGCTCAGGAAAAGAAGGCAGAATTCAGAAGAGGAAATAGAAAAACGCCTTGAAAATGCATACAGCGAAGTTGAGGCGGCTCATAAATATGATTATTACGTTTTAAACCGTGAGTTGAAAGACGCCATAGCAGAATTGAAATCTATAGTAAAGGCGCAGGAAAGAAAGTTAAAGATACCTTAAGGAGAAAAAGTGGACGAAAAAACAAGAAAGTTAATCATCAATAATGTAGATAATCCGTGGGAGTTCGCAGTAAAAGCTTCAAAAAAATACAAAGAGGAATTCCTTAAAACAGCAGGAATAGGGTCTCCCCCTAAAATTGACAAAGTAATGGCTGATTTGATAATTGAAAAAACTGGAAAGGATAAACCCGAAAAGGAAAAAGACGAGAAAAAATCCCAGGAAGAAGAGCAGGAAAAAGAAAAAAATACTGAGGCGGCGGTAAAGTCGGGATAAACTGAAATGGCAAGGGTATTACTGGGGGTTTGCGGGGGGATTTCCGCATATAAGTCTGCAGAGCTTGCATCCCGGCTTATTAAAAGCTCGCATGAAGTGAAAACTGTCATGACAAAATCGGCCGAAAAATTTATAACATCGCATACATTTTCGGGCTTAACATCCAACAGGGTATACACGGATCTTTTTGAAAGAACATTTAATGAAAAGCATACCGGACTTGCCGGGTGGGCTGATTTAATTATAGTTGCGCCGGCAACAGCCACAACCCTTGCCAAACTGTCTGTAGGTATAGCCGATGAGTTGTTGACCGCGATTATACTGGATTATGACGGTCCTGTTTATTTATGTCCCGCAATGCACAAGAATATGTATAAAAATTGTGCAACACAAAACAATTTACAAAATTTAAAAGAAAGAGGTTTCAGGATTATAGGCCCTGCACGGGGTAAATTAGCCTCCGGAGAAAAAGGCGTCGGGAGAATGGAAGAGCCGGCGGATATTATCAAAAAAGTCAACAACTCACTTAAAGAATCCGGCCATTCTTCATATAAAAATGAGCCTTAAAGGCTCAAATATATTGATAACTGCGGGTCCTTCGCGGGAGATGTGGGATACGGTAAGATACCTCACAAACAGGTCAAGCGGAATGATGGGCGCTGCAGTAGCCCGGAGGGCTGTATTAGAGGGGGCATCAGTTTTTTTAGTTTCATCCGTTAAAGAACATCAAGACAGAAGGTGGAGCCACAAATATGCCGAGAGCGCAAGGGATATGTTTTCAGCTGTAAAAGAAGCCTATAAATGGTGTGATGTTTTTATTTCTTCTGCTGCAGTATGCGACTATAGACCGCTGAGAAGTTTTCGTAAGATATCCAAAAGAGGAATTAAAAAGAAAAGAATATCAATGCAGCTGGAGAGAAATCCGGATATATTGAAATGGGCCGGAGAAAACAGAAATTCAAAGGTTCTTGTGGGGTTTTCCCTTTCGGATAAAACTGATGAAAAAGCGGCTGTCAGGAAGATGAAGGAAAAAAATTGCCAGATTATGATTGCAAACAGCACAGAGAATTTCGGAAAGGAAAACAGGAGTTTTCTTGTTATCTCTGAGGAGGGATACAGGGGATATAAAAATATTGATATAGATACTTCGGCAGAGATTATATTGAAGGAGTGCTCAAAATTACTGGGGAAATGAAAGAAAAGTTTAAAAAATATATTCAGTTGCGAATGGATGCGGGAGAAGAAGGATTATGGTTTTCTCCTAAAAGAAATAAAAACCTTCAGTTGGACGAATTAAAAAAACAGATGGAGGAGTGCAGGGCTTGCCGGCTTGGCAGATACAGGTTAAATCCATGTTTTGGTAATGGAACCTATAACACCGAGATTATGTTTATCGGAGAAGGCCCTGGTTTTGTGGAAGACCACAGAGGCGAGGTATTTGTTGGAAGAGCCGGAAAATTACTTGACAGTATTATCCGGGATAACCTTGGGCTTGAGAGAAAAGATGTATTTATAACAAACATAGTAAAGTGTCATCCAATGAAAGATCCCAGCAACCCTGAAAAAAGGGGCAATGACAGGCCTCCGACTGAAGAGGAGACCGGTGTGTGTATAAAGAAATTCCTTGAAAAGCAGATGGATTTAATCAGACCAAGTGTAGTTGTTACACTCGGGTCTCCATCAACCCGGACAATACTGAAAAGAAAAACGGGGATTACCAAGCTGAGGGGTAATATATTTGAGAAGAGATTTTCAAATACAAAAGTAAAAATAGTTCCTACATACCACCCTGCTTATCTTTTAAGAAGCCCTTCTAAAAAAGCGGAAACTGAAAAAGACTTTAAACTTATTAAAAAGCTGCTTTGAAGTATCTGCGCGTGGCAATTCCGGCTCCGGTTTTCACTACATTTGTATACTCTTCGACGAAACCGGTTTCAAAAGGGGCGAGGGTTAGAGTACCTTTCGGCAAAACCCGCAGAACGGGATATGTAACAGCTGTTTTGGATAGACTAACAGAAACCGGCGGGGATGCTTACGGGAAAATAAAAGAGGTTGAAGAGGTAATAGATGAAGAGCCGCTTTTGACGGATGGCCTGTGCCGGCTTGCCGACGAGATGATTTTTCATTATATATCTGCCCCGGGAGAGGTTTATTCTGCAATGCTGCCACCCCGTCTTACCTACCCGAAAATAAAAAGAAAGAGAAAAAAAGAAACAAAACCGTCATCTGAAACTGGTTTTCTTATGAATTCCGCTCAGGAAGACGCCTTTCAAAGAATTATCCGTGCGGATGAGGAGGGTGCATTTCCGTCAAAGTTTCTTTTGCATGGAGTAAATGCCAGCGGCAAGACTGAAATTTACTTGCGCCTTTCTTCATATCTTGCGGAAAAAAACCGCCAGACTTTAATCCTTCTTCCTGAAATAGCTATCACAGTTCAGATGATAGATATGTTTATAAAGCGGTTTGGTTCATCCAGCGTGGGTGTGTGGCACAGCCGTATTTCAAATGGAAAAAAAATGGAGAACATAAGAAAAATAAAAAATGGGGATCTAAAGGTTCTTATCGGTTCAAGGTCTGCTGTTTTTGCTCCTTTTAAAAGTTTGGGTGGAATTGTGGTGGATGAGGAGCACGACCATTCATATAAAGAGGGTAATTCGCCCTTCTATGATGCCAGATGGGTATCTGAAAAGAGAGGGGAGATTGAAAATGCTGTGGTTGTTTATTCCAGCGCCACCCCTACACTGGAGACGATGTATAGGTCTAAAAGGAAAGAGATTAATTATCTAAAGATTCCGCAGAAGGTGTTTAAATCCGATGAAACGAAAGTCCGCATTGTTGACATGAACCATTCCGTGAAGTTTAAGGGCGCTATATTTTCAACCCGGCTTTTAAGAAGCATCGAGCAGGCTTTATCCGTTAATAAACAGATTATCATTTATATAAACAGAAGAGGTTATGCTCCTGCAGTGATATGCAGGGAATGCGGAGAAAATATAAAATGCAGTGATTGCAGCTCTTCCCTTGTTTATCACAGAAATAGCGGTAAACTCTCCTGTCATTTATGCGGTTCGTCTTTTAAAAACCCGGGGAAATGCATTTATTGCAAAGGAGAAGTTTTTGCATACAGGGGGGCCGGAACCGAGCGGGTTAAGAAGGCGCTGGAAAAGCTCTTTCCGGATGCAAATATATGCCGAATGGATTCGGATTCGGTAAGGAAAAAAGATGACGCTCGAAGAGTATTTGAAAAATTCCGGAATCATAAGTACGATATTCTTGTCGGGACAGCGCTTGTAACAAAGGGCTGGGATTTTCCGGAAGTTGAACTTGTTGGTGTCCTTCAGGCTGAGTCCGCCTTGACAATGCCTGATTTCAGGGCTGCGGAAAAAACTTTCAGCTCTTTAAAACAGGTTACGGGAAGGTCCGGCCGATTCGGCCGGCATGGTGAGGTTTTCATTCAAACGTTAACACCGGGGCATTATGCAATCAGGTATATGGCGGAAAGAGACTACGAATCTTTTTATGAGAAGGAACTTGAAATAAGAAAGGAGTGTTTTTATCCGCCTTACTGCAAACTTGTAAAAATAGTAGGGGAGGGAAGAACTGAAAACAATCTTGAAAGTAGAATGAGATTATGCGCTCAATACATAAAAAAGAAACTTCCTTTTACTGAGTTTTTGGGGCCATCAAAAGCTCACAGGGGGAGATTAAGAGGTAAATACAGGTGGCAGATGCTTTTAAAGTATAGAGAAGGTAAAGATGTTGAAGTCAAGGAGATGTTGAGAAAGATGAGGGCAGATGAGCGGTTTGCAAAATATTTGAAAATAGATGCAGATCCTGTAGAAATGCTATGAAGAAATCAGCTTTAGCGGTATATCCCGATTCAGTTTTAAGGAAAAAATCTGTAGATATTTCCAAAGAAGAGGCAGATAAACTGGGGCCTAAACTTGTATCATTGATGATTAGTAATGGCGGAATAGGCCTTGCTGCGCCGCAAATAGGAATAAGTAAAAGAATGGCCGTAGTCTCTGAAAAGGCTGATGAGAAAATTTCAAAACCTCTGGTGTTAATAAATCCGAGGATCATTAAGACTGCCGGAAGAACAGGTATCCAGGAGGGGTGTTTAAGTCTTGAATCGATATCCGCCGAAGTTCCCAGAAGTAGCATTATCAAGGTGGAGACCGGATTACGCGGTGAAAGAAGGGTAATTGAAGCGGAGGGAATGCTGGCAATCGTTATCCAGCATGAAATGGACCATCTTGATGGAATCCTATTTCCCGACAGGCTGGGTTTTTTCAAAAGAAAGTACCTGTACTTAAAGGCCAAAAAGAAGAGATGAACCTGGTTTTTATGTCATCTACTTCTACGGGATGCAGATATTTGCGTTTCTTGCATGCGCATTCAGATGTCGATCGGATTTACGCGGTAACATGTCCGGACAGCCGCTGTGGAAGGGGAAGGAAAATCACACCCAGCCCTGTGGCTAAATATTGCGTTGAAAAAGGTGTTGACATTATAAAACCGAAAGATATTAATTCTTCGCATGCTGTCAATATGCTAAAAAGTTATTCTGCTCAACTTTGCTTTGTGGTAGACTATGGACAGATTCTTTCCTCCGAGGTGCTTTCACTTTTTCCTTTGGGTTGTTTTAATATTCATTATTCGCTTCTGCCGGATTTAAGGGGGCCCGACCCTGTTCGCCATGCGCTTTTGAAGGGTTATGAAAAAACGGGTGTGTCGCTTATAAAAATGAATGAGAAGATTGATTCCGGAGAAATTTTAGCTTCAAAAGAGGTGAAAATAACCCCTGAAGACAACTTTAAAACCCTTAAAGACAGGTTGACTTCCAGAGGAATAGAAATCCTGGATGACCTGGTTGAAAAAACATATTCAGGTGAAGTTCCGTCCGGACGAAGCCAGCTTTCATTAAAAAATTTAAACTATGCCGGTAAGCTTTCTAAAGAGATGTGTCAAATTGACTGGAACCTTAGTGCTCATCAGGTTTTTTCCAGGATACGCTCTTTAAGTCCCGCACCGGGTTGTAGAACGTTTCATGAAAAAGAAAAGAAAAGCATAATAATAACTGATGCCGAAATTGATGAAAATATTCGAGGCAAGCCGGGCATGGTCTCGGAGGTTTCAAAGAGATGTTTTAAAGTGGCCTGCGGGGAGGGGGGGGTAAAAGTTTTAAGGGTTAAGCCTGCTGGAAAAAGAGAGATGGATGTTTCGTCTTTTTTGGCCGGAAATCAAATAGAAAAGGGAGATATGTTCAGGTGAATGTAAAAACCTCATTGTTTATAAACTCCGGTTTTCTTCTTTTGTCAGGGTTGGTGCTTATGATTCAGGAAAATGTTCTTTTGCTTTTGTCAGGATTTTTTCTTTTATTTGCCGGGATATCCAGTCTTTTGTGTGCCCTGGGGGTTTTTGAAAAAACCCCGGCGCCCGTAGCTTTTAAAAAATGGGTTTTGTTTAGAGTAGTTTTTTTAATTTCAATGCGCATCTGCCCTTTACTGGGTGTAAAAAAAGCCGATCTTGCGGAATATTTTATTCAAGTCAGCAACACTATAAACGGTAAGTTACAAGGAAATATTCTGTTGCTTCTTCCGAGGTGCCTGCAAAATTCTACCTGTAAAAACGATGTGTGCGGTGATGTCGAAAATTGCCAGAGATGCGGAAGGTGTCAGACCGATGAAATAGTTGGGATTTCTCCGGAAAACGTCACTGTAAGAATGGCTGGCGGCGGCCGACAGGCTATGAATATAATAGAAGACCTTAAACCCGACGGCGTAATAGCGGTAGCATGCGAGGAGGAGCTTGCAGAAGGAATCAACAGGGTCTGGCATATACCCATACATGCTTTAAGAAATTTAAGGCCCAATGGACCCTGCCAGGATACTTGTGTGGATATTTATAAACTTAAAGATAAGCTTGAGGAGATTGCAAAGGGGTAGCTTTTATTGGCTTATCTGCACTTTCTCAGTACTATTCCGGAAGGTATTTTAGGGTAAAAATAGGTTGATTTCGGGGGCATTGTTCTTCCGGAATCCGCTGTGCTCTTTATATCTTCAAAACCAGCGGGGGAAAGAAGAAAAGCCATTTCGTATTTATTTTGATTGAAGAGCTCCTTAATACTGCTTGTTTTTTTATCCCCGGGAAGAAATTCAATATATTCACCGGATTTAGCCATTTTGTCATCAATTTCAAGTATGGGATGGATAATATAATCGTGAAGAATCTGGGCGTCCGGCATTTTGTGTTTTGAAGATTTTAGTTTGGAAAGGGTTTTTTCCGTAGGGGATAGGATAAAATATTCGTCTTTCAGATACATGCCGATATTTCCTTTAGGGGGAATCTTTATATTTCTTTTTTTAGTCATATTGAATTGCTGTTTTATTTTTTTTAGTGTTTTCGCAGGGTCTGCTTCCGACTTTTTTATAAGCCTGTGATACGGAAGAATGGTAAGTTCGCTGTCCGGAACAAGGTACATCATGGTGTACTCATAAGCCTCCTCTCTTTTTCCGGTTTTGAGGCGCATATAGTTTCTGTAATCAATCATGGTTCGATAGCGATGGTGTCCGTCGGCTATGTAGAGGGTTTTATCTTCAATAATTGAAAGAAGTTCCCGGCTTTTTGAAAACACCGTTTTATTATGAATGTTTTCAGGATAGCTGAAGTCATAAAGGGCCGGCAGATTATTCATCTCTTTTGAAAGAAGGTCTGCCGCATGGTTGTTCCTGTCCGGGAAAACAGCAAAGATACAGCCTATATTTACTCCGGCAGCCCTGGTCAGTTTTAATCTGTCGCTTATAGGTCCGGGTTTTGTTTCTTCGTGGGGTTTTATTCTCTTATATGAATCGTCAAGAAGCACTGATGCGATCAGCCCCGTTCTTGCCCCTTTATTCCACTTCTGTCTTATAACATATGCGCCTTTTTCTTTCTCTTCTATAAGTATTTTCCGGGAAAGAAAATTTTTGAAGATATCTGCCGCATTTGAATATTTTAAATCTTCATATCCTTCGGGTTTTTGTATATGAACTATGTTATGCGGATTGGATCGAAGAAGTTTATCGGTGCTGTCTCCATAATTAAATACATCATATGGAGGTGCTGTGTATTTTGAAATATTCCCATCTGCAGCATTGAATCTGATTCCCTTAAACTGTATTATATTTTCCATTGCGTTTCCCTTCCTCTTAAAAATTAACACTGATTAAAATATATTTTAGAAATTATAAAAAAAATTACAATTTTTTGATAATAATACTTAATATCCGAGGTACTTGAATATAAATTGAAATTTTATTAAAATCAACTCAAGTTTTATTTGGTGGAAGATAAATCAACCTATGGAAATAAAATCTAGAAAAGAGAAAAAGGTAATTTAAATTATTGAAAGGAGAAATATTAAATGGCAATTGTTACAATTAAGCAGCTGCTGGAGACTGGTGTGCATTTCGGGCATCAGACAAGTGATTGGGATCCTGATATGGATCCATATATATTTACGTCAAGAAACAGGATTCACATTATAAATCTTGAAAAGACTGTGGAGAAAATGAGTGAAGCATATAACTTTGTAAGAAACAGGGTTGCAGAGGGAGAAGATGTTCTTTTTGTTTGCACAAAGAGACAGGGAAGTGAAATTATAAAAGAGCAGGCGGAAAGATGCGGCATGTTTTATGTGAACTACAGGTGGTGGGGCGGCATGTTGACAAACTTCTCCACAATTTCGAAAAGCGTTGAACGTCTTAAAGATCTGGAAAGACTCGAAGAAGAGGGGCAAATGGAGAAACTTTCAAAAAAAGAACAATCCCGCCTCACTAAAGAAAGATACAGGCTCAACAGGGGACTCTGCGGAATAAAGGAAATGCAGCGAACTCCGGGGGTTATTTTTATTGTTGATATTGAACTTGAGGAAATAGCTGTTAAGGAAGCGAGAAAACTTAATATTCCAATAGTGGGGCTGGTCGATACTAACTGCTCTCCAAAGGAAATAGACTATGTTGTTCCGGGAAACGATGATGCCTTAAGGTCAATAAATCTGGTGACCTCTGCGATTGCGGATGCTGCCCTGGAAGGGATTGAATTAAGAAAGGACTCGGTTTCAGTTGAAAAAGAACTGGAAAAAAAAGAGCCCGGCGAAGAAGAGAGCAGGGAAGAGAAGATTCCGGAATCAGAGAAAGAAAAAGAAAAAAGCATAAAAAAGGAGATAAAAGGAGAGGAGGAAATAAATGAGCGAATTGGAACAGATTCAAAAGTTGAGGCGGATGACAGGATCAGGGATAATGGATTGCAAGGGGGCGTTGAAGAAAAATAATTATGATATTGAAAAGTCGGTTGACTATTTAAGAGAAAAAGGGAAGGCCGAAGCCGCGAAAAAGGCGGATAGGGATGCCGACGAGGGTATTGTTTACTCATATATACATCCGGGAAATAAAATAGGGGTGCTTGTAGAAGTGAACTGCGAAACGGACTTTGTGGCAAAAACAGATGATTTTAAAAATCTTGTAAAGGAAATAGCAATGCAGATTGCCGCTGCAGATCCCAGGTGGGTTTCACGGGAAGAAGTTTCACAGGAAGATATAGAAAGAGAGAAAAATGTTATAACCAAGCAGCTTAAGGAGCAGAACAAGCCCGTAAATATAATTGAAAAAATCATAGAAGGAAAGCTGGGTAAGTTTTACTCTCAGAGATGTCTTCTGGAACAGCCCTATATTAGGGAGGAAAAAAAGACAGTAAAAGACATTATCCAGGATTCAATAAGTAAACTGGGTGAAAACATTCAGGTTTCGCGATTTTGCAGGTTTGAAATCGGAAAGTGAACCCCGGATATAAAAGAATTCTTATAAAGTTGAGCGGAGAGATGCTCGGCGAAAAGAAAGGCGGGTTTTCAGCTTCAATGGCCACAAGAGCTGCCGGAGAAATAAGGCAGATAATTGATAAGGGGGTGGAAGTGGCGCTTCTGGTGGGAGGCGGAAATATAATGAGAGCAAGAGACTCTGATGGGGTTGACAGGCTAAGCGCGGATTTCATGGGGCTTACTGCAACTGTAATAAATGCGATTGGACTTAAGAGCATACTTAAGTCTTCCGGAGTCGGAGCATCTCTTTTGAGCGCCGTCAATGTAGAGGGAATAACCGAGGAATTAATTGTAGAAAAGGCTGATGATTATCTTAAGAATTCCAGGGTGGTAATATTTGCGGGCGGAACCGGTTCGCCATATTTTACTACTGATACCGGCGCTGTTTTAAGAGCACTGGAGATAAAAGCGGATATTTTGTTAAAGGCTACGAAAGTTGACGGGGTTTATGACAGCGATCCGGAAAAAAACAGTAAAGCAAAATTATTAAAAGGCAAAATTCCTTACGGTGAAGTTATTAAAAAAAACCTGAAAATAATGGACAGAGCAGCTTTATCTCTTGTTGAAGAGAACGGACTGCCTGTAAATGTGTTTAATTTTTTGAAAAGTGGTAATCTGAAAAAGGTTGTAGAGGGGGAGGCTGTCGGAACTACAATATGCTGATGATTTATAGAAGCGGCGCCTTCAAAAGGTGATCGGAGGTTTTTATGGATAACGACATTGAAAAGAAAACAAAAAGGAAAATGGAAAAGGTTATTGAAACTCTTGCGCAGGAGGTAAGGGGAATAAGAACCGGCCGGGCATCTGCGGCCATACTTGAGGGTATAAGGGTTGACTATTACGGCTCAAAACTTCCCCTGAACCAGGTTGGAAATATCAATATTCCTCAGCCCAGGATGATAGAAATTAAGGTTTGGGATGATAATGCTGTGGCTCCTGTTGAAAAAGCCATTATGACCTCCAGCATAGGTTTGACTCCGAATACTGATGGAAAAACCATAAGGCTTAACATGCCAAGTTTAACCAAGGAAAGAAGAGAGGATCTCATAAGGCATGTGCATGAGATAGTTGAAGAGTTCAGGGTGGAAGTAAGAAATATTAGAAGAGATGCCAACGATACTATAAAAAAAGCAAAAAAATCAGGTGAAATATCTGAAGATGAGGCATACCGTCAGATGGACAGAGTACAGGGCATCACTGATAAGCATATCAATAAAATCAATGATATTCTCGAAAAAAAAGAAAAAGAAATAAAGGAAGAATAAGAGCAGTTGAGTTCCTATACGTATCCCGGGGGTATAGCTATTATAATGGATGGAAACAGCCGCTGGGCGAGAATGAGGGGACTTGATACAGCATTCGGTCATAAAAAAGGCGCAGAGCGCGTAAACGAAGTAATCAATGCGTGCAGTGAAAACAGTGTAAAAAATCTTTCCTTATTTGCATTTTCATCGGAAAATTGGAAAAGACCGGACGAAGAGATTGATGCGCTTATGCAGCTTCTGGTGGAGTTCATAAATGAGAAGCTAAATGATATGAAATCAAAAAATATTCTCTTTAAGTTTTCGGGCAGGCGAGACAGGTTTTCAAATAAGGTGAATGCCGCGCTGGATAAGGCGGTATCATCCACCATGGATAATACCGGACTCAACCTTATTTTATGTCTTGATTACGGAGGAAGACAGGAGATTTTAGATGCGGTTAATAAGGTGTCAGGAAGGATCATAAGCGAGAAGGAATTGAGTCGGAATCTTTATGTGCCTGAATTCCCTGAAATTGATCTCCTGATAAGGACAAGCGGGGAAGAGAGAATTTCAAATTTTATGCTTTGGCAGATGTCATATGCAGAGTTGTATTTTACCGATGTTCTGTGGCCTGATTTCTCGAGTGAACACCTTGAGAAAGCGGTTAAATCTTTTAACAGGCGGCAGAGACGCTTCGGGCTGCGCGAATGACAAAAAAGAAAAGAATAATTTCGGGAATAGTTGCTATTCCTGTAGCTCTCCTGTTAATGGTGTGGGGAGGTTTCCCTTTTGCAATTTTTGTTTTTGCTCTGGCAATAGGGGGGCAAAATGAATTTTACCGGATGTGTAAAGAGAAAGGATATCCTTCAGTCAGGTGGTGGGGATTTGTTATAACCGCGCTCCTTTTTCTAAATGCTTATCTTATAGTCGGCTCGGGTGAACCGGTTTTTATAAGGGATTACACCTACCCGGTTATAACACTTCTTGTTATCGGTACGGGGTTTTTTCTGGTATTTAAAATGGAAATGAAAAATTCGGTTATTTCTTTCGGGGTGACCGCTACGGGGGTATTCTATGTAAGCTGGCTTATTCTTCATTCGGTTCTTTTAAGGGAAATGAAGCCTTTCGGAAGAGAGTTTCTCATACTGGCTGTTTCGGCGACGTGGGCTTCCGATACAATTGCTTACCTTACAGGCATTAAATTCGGAAAGAGGCGGCTTAGCGTTATAAGTCCAAATAAAAGCAGGGCCGGGGCGTTAGGTTCGGTTGTTGGGGGCGCGGCTGCTGTTTTTATACTGAAGAATCTTTTCGGGCTGTATTTTATGACCGCCTCGGCGGCTTTGATTCTCGGCGGCATGGTAGGATTTATATCAATTATGGGAGACCTTACTGAATCGCTTTTTAAAAGAAACCTCAAGAGAAAGGATTCGGGAAGTTTCCTTCCCGGTCACGGGGGTGTTCTCGATAGAATGGACAGTATGCTTTTTACGGTTCCTTTTGTGTATTATACATGCAGGTGGGTAATATTGTGAAAATTACTGTGCTTGGAGCTACGGGGTCGGTCGGCAGGAATGTCCTGGACGTTTCTTTGGCAATGGATGGGGTTGAGATTTACGCCATTTCGGCAAACCGCAACACCGAGATGCTTTATAGGCAGATATCCGAATATAATCCGAAAATGGCCGCAATTTCGGATTCTAATTCATTTAAAGAGTATGATAAATCTAAAACCCGCGGATTAAAAATTCTCAAAGGAAGAAAGGGAGTGAATGAAATTGCGACGGCCGATTAGGTTGACCTAGTATTTAATGCCCTAAGCGGAATGGCGGGTCTTGAGCCCACTGTGAAGGCTCTAAAGGCGGGAAAACGGGTGGCTTCGGCAAACAAGGAATCAATAGTGATGGGGTGGCACTTAATAAGAAAAGAGATTAAGTATGAGGGGCAGTTTATACCTGTAGACAGCGAGCACTCGGCTCTGCTTCAGCTTATGAAAGGAGAGGATAAGTCAGATATAAAAAGGGTTATTTTAACTGCTTCCGGCGGTGCGGTTTACAGAAAAAGTATTAAAGAACTTGAAGAAACCTCTCCCCGGGAGTGCTTGAATCATCCTACCTGGGATATGGGGTTTAAAATCACAATTGATTCTGCTACATTGATGAACAAGGGGCTTGAAATAATTGAAGCGTGTAATATATTTGAATTGGACTATGGAAATGTTGATGTTTTTATTCACCCACAGTCAATTGTGCATGCTTTTCTGGAGCTCTCAGATGGGTCCGTGGTGGCGCATATGGGGGTAAGCGACATGCGTATTCCTATCCAGTATGCAATCACACACCCGCGCAGGGTTGAGTCGCCTGCGAGGAGGCTTAGGGTTGATGACATATCCAATCTGGAGTTTGAAACCCCGGATGTCAAAAAGTTTCCATGCCTCAAGATTGCAGTGGAGGCAGGTAAAACGTCTCCGGGGCGATGCATACAGCTTTGCGCGGCGGATGAAGCCGCGGTTAAGGCATTCGGGGAAGAAGAGATAGGGTTTATGCAGATTCCGGATGTTATCACAAGGGAGTTTGAAAACAAGCCGCCTTCAAATATTTCCTCATATGATAAAGTTGAAAAAGAGTACAATATTATTTACAAAAGGGTGCAAAAGGAGTTAAAAGAGTGGAAATAATAAGATTTGCAGTGGCGATAATTATAACGCTGTCGCTTGTAATAGTGGTTCATGAAATCGGGCACCTTGTTGTTGCTTTAAAAAGCGGCGTAAAGGTTGAAACCTTTTCAATCGGCTTCGGACCGGAGCTTTTGGGGTGGAATAAAAATGGTGTGCGTTATAAAGTAAGCGCTGTGCCGCTGGGCGGTTATGTGAAAATGAAGGGTGACAACCTTGAAGAAGATGAGGCCTTTGAGCCGGATTCTTTTCTGGGGCTTTCACCCTTAAAGAGAATCCCTATACTGATGGCGGGAAGTTTGATGAACCTTATAACCGGCGCTTTTATTATGTTTTTGGTTCTGTGGATTTCCGGGATGCCTTATTTGCCCGATGAACCGCTTGTGGGACAGGTTAGATCGGGCAGTCCGGCTGAAGAGGCAGGGATTCAAAAAGGTGACAGAGTAGTTGAAATAGAGGGTAAAAAAATAAAAGAATGGGAGAGGGGGTTGGCTTCATATATAGGTCGTGAAACTGAGGTGAAAATTGAGAGAGACGGTCAATTGATAGAAATGAAACTCATTCCGGAATACGATCTGGAGTTGGAGCGTGTTGTTATAGGTTTCAGCACTTTGTATGAGACAGAAAGGCTTGGGGTAATAGAAGCTTTTATTACTGGAATAAGGTTTACCGGTGAAATGGTTTTTTCAATTATTGCAGTATTGTGGCTAATAATATCCGGAGAGATGGCTCCTGAGCTTATGGGGGTTATAGGCTTGGGGGATATGGTTGCGCAGGCCGTGCGTGTAGGCATTGCCCCGCTCTTTGAATTGATTGCAATTATAAGCATTAATCTTGGAGTCATAAATCTTCTTCCCGTTCCTGTTCTGGACGGGGGGCATATAGTTATGGCTATAATTGAGAGGTTAAAGGGATCCTCTTTAAAGCCCAAAGAGATTGCGGCAGCCAATATGGTTGGACTTGTATTAATACTTCTTTTATTTATATATGTGAGCTGGCAGGATATTTTGCGACTGATAGAATGATCACAAGAAAGGTAAAAATAGGAAATATCGAAATCGGCGGGAGTAATCCGCTCAGGATACAGGGTATGCTTAAAACACCGATAAAAGACCGGGAAGGGCTTAAAAAGGAGGCCCGGAAGCTGGTATGTGCAGGAGCTGAAATAATAAGGTGCGCTGTTGAAAAAAAAGAAGATGCCGAAGTGATATACTCTGTCCTTAAAGATATCGGGCTGCCTCTCGTTGCTGACTGTCATTTTCAGGAATCTATTGTGAAAGCCGCTTTCAGTGCGGGCTTTGATAAAATAAGGGTAAATCCGGGAAATATGCGGGAAGATACGGTAATGAAATCAGTGGAACTGGCCCAGAAATACGGTAAGGCGCTGAGACTTGGTTTCAATACCGGCTCCTGCTCAGCAAAGGGGCCGGTGGAGCTGGCTAATTTGGCCCTGAAATGGGACAGAAGGCTTATTAATGCAGGATTTAAAAATTTTGTGGTTTCTATGAAGTCAGCTTCTGTAAAGGAAACGGTTGAGTCCAACCGTATTTTTTCTACCCATTCGGATACGCCACTTCACATTGGAGTTACTGCATCAGGGCCTTCTTTTGAAGGATTAATTAAATCCTCTGCTGGTCTTGGAGCCCTGCTGGTTGATGAGGTGGGGGATACCATAAGGGTTTCTGTTACGGGTTCTTCTGAAAAAGAGGTGGAGGCAGCTGTGATTCTTAAAGAATCAATTGAGGGAAGAAACCGAAAACTGGAGATAATCTCGTGCCCTACATGTTCAAGAAGCAGGGTGGATGTATTGGGATTGGTGGAAAGGCTTATTTCGGATTTGAGTGAAGAGGATTTAAAGAAGCCATTAAGCGTGGCGGTTATGGGTTGTGAGGTTAACGGGCCCGGTGAGGCGGCAAGGTCCGATGTTGGTATCTGCGGGATGAAATCCTCAGGTATGCTTATAAAAAAAGGAAACCGCATAGGTAAGGTAGATAAGAAAGAAATAGTTGATGTTCTTATAAGGGAAATAAGGCAGTTATGAAATACAGAAGAAAGTTATCCGGTTATTTTCTTCCTACTTTAAAGGAAGATCCGAGGGAGGCTGATATAGTTTCTCACAGGCTTATGGTGAGAGCGGGGCTTATACGTAAAATTTCATCCGGTATTTACGAACTTCTGCCTGCGGGGTGGCGGGTAGTAAGGAAGATTGAAAAGATAATCAGAGAAGAGATGGACTCCATAGGGGCCCAGGAAATGATGATGAGCGCTCTGCAGCCCAGGGGTCTGTGGGAAGAAAGCGGCAGATGGAATGAGTACGGGCCGGAGCTCTTCAGGTTGAAGGACAGAAAAAAACGGGATTTCTGCCTGGGACCGACCCATGAAGAGGTAATAACGAAACTTGCGGCTTCGGAGATTAGTTCTTACAAGGAGCTGCCTTTTACTTTGTATCAGTTTCAGATGAAATTCAGAGATGAAATCAGGCCGAGATTCGGGGTTATGAGGGCCCGGGAGTTTTATATGAAGGATGCATACAGCTTTGACTACTCAATGGATGGCTGCAGAAAATCCTATGAGAATCATGTGGATGCATACAAAAATATATTTAAAAGATGCGGTCTTGATTTTGCCATGGTGGAAGCGGCCACAGGTAGCATAGGTGGAAAATACTCCCACGAGTTTATGGTAACCGCGGATAATGGAGAAGATGAGATAGCTCTCTGTTCCTGCGGATTCGGCGCGAATTCAGAACTTGCCCCTTACCGTATAAGAGAAGAAAAAACTGACAGTTCTGTAAAGCAGAAGAGACTCGAGAAGGTTAAAACTCCCCGGATGAGGACTGTGGAAGAGGTAAGCGGGTATCTTTCTCTTGGGTCGGAAATATTTATAAAAACACTTGTATATGATACCGAAAAAGGGCCGGTTGTTGCATTAATCAAGGGCGATGATGAGCTTAATGAAAATTTTCTTAAAGAGGCTGCTGGAGTTTCCGAGCTTAAAATGGCTGATGAAGAAACCATCCAGGAGCTTACCGGGGGCCCTCCTGGGTTTTCAGGTCCTCTGGGAGTAAATCCGGAATATATTTTCGCTGATAGAGATGTTTTAAGAATGGAAAATGGCGTCAGCGGCGCCAATGAAAAAGATGCTCATCTTTTAAATATCAATTACCCTAGAGACTATAAAGTAAACTGGAAAGGACCCCTAAGAAAAGTCAAGACCGGTGACCTTTGTCAATCCTGCGGGGGAGTTCTGGAATTAAAACGGGGAATAGAGGTCGGCCATACATTCCTTCTGGGAAAAAAATATTCTTCGGCTTTGAATGCGGTTTTCACCGATGAAAAAGGCATAAGCAGAGAGATGATAATGGGATGCTACGGTATAGGTGTAACCAGGATAGCGGCCGCGGCAATAGAGCAGCATCATGATAAAGACGGGATTGTCTGGCCGCCCGCGATAGCCCCTTTTGATGTGGTGTTAATTCAGCTGGGTAAAAAAACCTCGGATATTTGCAAAGAAATGTATAAAGAGCTGGGTGAGAAATATGATGTGCTATGGGATGATCGTGATGAAACTCCGGGAGTGAAGTTCAAGGATGCCCTTCTTGTCGGGATACCGGTGCATATAATTATAGGTAAGAAGTATCTTAGTGATAAAAAACTTGAGATTCAATACAGAAATACTGGTGAAAAGGAGTTTTTACATAAGGAGGAAATTGAAGAGAGACTGGGAGATATTTTAGGAAAATGAGCAAAAAAGAAATTGAGAAAGAAAAAAAGTTCCGTTTAAAGGTTCTCACTGCTCCGCACATAAAAGCTAGTGGGTCCATGCCGCGCATGATGTGGACTACTATGATATCCCTTATATTTCCGGCGGCAGCAGCGGTTTATTTTTTCGGGTCGAGAATTCTGCTGATGATACTTGTATGTGTATTAAGTGCTGTTTTTGGCGAGGTGCTGTGTACTTTATTGAGGGGAAGGAAAGTACAGGTTACGGACGGGAGCGCTTTTGTCACAGGAACGTTGCTGGCTTTAATTCTTCCTCCGTCATTTTCTTTTGTCCATGCGGCGGGGGCCTCTTTTCTTTCAATCTGTATAGCAAAGCATATATTCGGAGGGCTTGGCGAGAATATTTTTAATCCGGCGCTTGTGGGAAGGGCTTTTCTGGCCGCCGCTTTTCCGATAATGATAACAACTTATGATGTTGTTCCCAGATCTTTAAGTACGGTTAACGAAGATACGGTTACTTCGGCTACGCCTCTTAATCGAGCGCGTTTTGAGGGGGAAAAGCTGGATGCATCTGAAAATATGCCGGCTTTTATGCTGGGAGAAATGAAGGGGAGTGCAGGAGAGACCTCCGGGGTGATGATTTTGCTTGGATTGGCGCTTCTTCTTTATACTAAAACTGCAGACTGGAGGCTTCCCCTGTCTTATTTTTCCTCTTTTACTGTTCTTTCTTCGCTGCTGTGGCTGGTTTCTCCCGGAAAGTTTTTGAACCCCATTCTGGCCCTGTTCACCGGCGGGGTTCTTTTCGGTGGGACCTATATGGTGACAGACCCTGTTACAACCCCCGTAAACGGCAGGGGTAAGTGGATTTTCGGTGTTTCAGCAGGTGCACTTACAGTTATAATAAGAAATTTCAGCGGTTATGCAGAAGGGGTATTGTTTTCCATCCTATTAATGAATGCCCTCACGCCCATGATAAACCGGTATACTTCCCCCAGAATATACGGCCATGAAAACTAAAAGACGGGTTTTATAAAAATTTAATATTTGAAATACCCAACAATATTACTAAGATAAAAAAATGAGGATTTATCTTGACAATAACGCAACTACGCCTCTGGCAGACAAAGTCAGAAAAGAAATAATAAAGGTTTCCGCTGAATGCGGAAACCCCTCGTCTCCCCATTCTTTTGGAAACAGGACAAGAAATATTGTAGAAAAATCCCGCATTAAAATCTCTGAATTATTGGGCTGTCATCCTGACAGAATAATATTCACTTCAGGAGGAACAGAAGCCAACAATCTTGCTTTATTCGGGGCTGTGGCGTCTTTTAAGGGTAAGCATATTGTAACGTCGGTTATAGAACACCCAACTGTAATAAACAGCGTGAGGCATCTGCAGCACAGCGGCTTTAATGTCTCATGGGTGGATGTGGATAAAAACGCAAGGGTGAATCCGGATGATGTACTTTCCTCTCTCAGGGATGGTACTGCTATGGTTACTATCATGTATGCAAATAATGAAGTGGGTACTATTGAGCCCCTGCAGGAGATTGTAGAAGGGGTCAGGAATTTTTCAGATAAGATAGTGATCCATACGGACGCGGTCCAGGCACTGGGAAAGGTGGATTTTAATATCGATGATCTGGGGGTGGATATGGCTTCTTTTTCAGCTCATAAAATAAACGGACCCAGGGGAATCGGCGCACTTTACATTAGGGATGGAATAAATTTGAATTCCATCTTTAAGGGCGGACACCAGGAAAAAGGCATAAGGCCCGGCACCGAAAATGTTGTGGGTATAGCCGGTTTTGCCAGGGCGGCTGAATTGGCTGCAGGGGATATGAGGATATCAGTAAGAAAGATGCAAAGATTGAAAGAGAGGCTTAAAAAAGGGCTTTTTGAAAAGATTTCCGGTTTAAGGCTAAACGGAGACTGGCGGCAAGCGCTTCCAAACACGCTTAATGTAAGTTTCCCTAATGTAGAGAGTGATTCGCTGATTATGATGCTGGACATGGAAGGTATTGCAGTTTCATCAGGATCTGCGTGTTTATCGGGTAAGGAGGGAGCCTCGCACGTATTAAAGGCAATGGGGGTTGATCCTGTCCCGGCAGGCGGTTCCGTAAGGTTTTCCTTATCAAAAGACAATACCGAAAAAGAGATAGATTATGTAATAGAAAAAACCGCCGCCGCGGCTGAAAGAATTTCAAAGCATTCCGGAAGAGTGAAATAAATTTCATTTAAAAAGCTTAACCGGATATTTTTTGCAGTTAAAGGGGGCTCCAATAATTTGCGCCGGGACGGACTTTTTGAAATTTCAGTACAAAAAGTTAAAGTAGAAAAAGGCGGTTAAGGAATTTGCACTTAAAGAGGTTTAATAAAGATGTTAAAGAAAATTAAGCAGGATATAAAAACTGTATTTAAAAAAGATCCGGCAGCAAAGAGCACTTTTGAGGTTATATTAACATACCCGGGGCTTCATTCCATATGGATGCACAGAATTGCTCATTGGTTATACAAAAAGGGAGAGTTCTCCATTGCCAGGTTAATTTCGGCGGTAAGCCGTTTTATGACGGGCATTGAAATTCATCCGGGGGCTCGTATAGGATCGGGTTTTTTCATAGATCACGGAAGCGGAGGGGTGATAGGAGAAACCGCTGAAATTGGAGACAACTGCCTTATTTACCAGGGAGTTGTTTTGGGAGGAACAAGCCTTGAAAGAAAAAAGCGCCCCCCGACACTGAAAGATAATGTGGTTGTTGGAGCCGGGGCTATTATTCTGGGCCCTGTAGTTTTGGGAAATAATTCACGGGTGGGGGCAGGCGCGGTGGTCATTAATGATGTTCCGGACGGAGCTACGGCAGTGGGGGTCCCGGCTAAAGTGGGGCTCGGTTTTTCCGGAGAAGATATCAAGGCGTTGGAGCACGGAAGGCTTCCTGACCCTGTTGCAGATGCCGTGCGTTATGTAATTAAAGAGCAGGAAAAAATAGAAGAAAGGCTATCAAAGATTGAGGAGCATGAGGGACTGAAATCGCATATTGACAATGTCATGGAGCTAAAGAAGCAGGAGCTTCTAAAGGAATTCTCACAGTCTGATAAGAAATACAGCGGCGGGGAAGGGATCTGAAAAAAAAGGCTGGACAATGACGAAAGTTGCAGTTGCTGTGTCGGGAGGAGTGGATTCGGGTACGGCTCTTTATCTATTGAAAAAAGAAGGCTTTAGTGTAGCGGCTTTTTTTACAGACTATTTTAAATGTGAGAGCCCCCGGGGAGGCAGCTCCTGCTGCGGAACGGATAATGTCAGAACGGCGAGAGAAACTGCCGATATGCTTAAAGTTCCGTTTTATTCGGTAGACATGAAAAGGGATTATGACCGGGAGATTATTGAACCTTTTGTAAAATATTACAGGATGGGAAAGACCCCCAACCCCTGCGTATGGTGCAACAGCCGGCTCCGTTTTGGAATCTTTATGGATAAAATTATTTCCATGGGATTTAATATGCTGGCAACAGGTCATTATGCCCGAATAAAGGATTCGGCGCTTGCAAAGGCCAGGGATTCTTCCAAGGATCAATCCTATTTTTTATACGGGATTGGTAGAAAGAGGCTGAATAGTATAATCTTTCCTCTCGGTAATACCACAAAAGAGAAGGTAAGGCGGATAGCGAAAGAGGCCGGGCTTCCCGTAAAAAATTCCCGGGAGTCGCAGGATTGCTGTATATTAAAGGGGGGAGGTCTGGGAAGCTATCTTAAGAAGGAGATCGGGGAGTTTCCAGGGGATGTTGTAGATGAGTCGGGAAGGGTAGTGGCCGGTCATAAGGGTTACTACAACTATACACTGGGACAAAGAGTCAGAATAGGCGGCTTGAAGGAGAAAAAGTATATTACCGCTATAATCCCGGAAGAAAACAGGGTTGTTATGGGAGACGAAGAGAGACTTTTCAGAAAAAATTTAAAGTTCAGGGTTTCTTCTGAGAGTGTTTTATCCGTGAAATCCGACAGTTTAGAAGCAAAAATCCGGTATGCTCAGAAGCCTGCCGCCTGCCGCATAGCGGCTCTGGACACGAAGACGAATATATGTAAAATTGAATTTATAATACCCCAGCGGGCTCCCACGCCCGGGCAGAGTGTTGTTTTATACAAGAGAGATATTGTAGTCGGAGGAGGAGAAATAATTTGAAAAACATAAAAACATATTTATTGGTATTGGCGATTTTTTCAGGGTTATACACAATGGCTCAAGGAAGTGTGCTTGAAGACAGGTATTATGTAGGTGAGAAACCGGGCGCCGCTGCGATTGCAAGAGGAGGGGCCTATACAGCTGTTGCGGATGATTCGTTTGCCGCATTCTGGAATCCGGCGGGGCTTGCACGGCTAAGGGAAAATTCTCTTGGGATATCTATGAATTTATTTTCAGAGACTGAATTGAGTGAAGATGAGCTACACGCCAATTATCCTCTTCAGGGACAGAAACTTAATTTCATTTCAATAAGCGCTCCCGAGGTTTCTCTTTACTGGAGGCCCCTTTCAAATATTTCTTTGGAAGAATCCGATAACGGTGTAACGGTTAAAAGAGACGTAAAGGTTAATACGTTTGGTTTGTCGGTGGGGATTCCTCATACTGAAAAGATGGATTTTGGAATGAATATAAACTTTCTTTTTGGCACTTATGCATTTGCTGAGAAAAATACAGAGTCAGTAGAAATTGGGGTTCCTTACGGATATGGATGGGGATTGGATTGGGGTATGATTTATGAAGCCACAGAAATGATAGACCTTGGCTTGACCTTGCTTAACGGGCCGGCTATGATTTACTGGGGAGACGGACACGGCAGAGACAGCCTGCCTGTAATTTTGAAGGGGGGCGCTAATCTGAGGCTTACTCGCATCATGTCGGCCTCTATTGATTACTCCAAGGGTTTTTATGATGATTCATTATCTGATACGGGTGAGTTGCATTTTGGATTGGAGCATAATATTACAAATGATATTGCGCTGAGAGCGGGAATATACGGCTCAGATCTTGATGATAGATATAATACAACCTACACTGCCGGCGTTGGATACAGCCAGGAAAATTACAGGCTGAACCTTGCTGCAAGGCAGTTTTATATAGAAGAAGATAGTGTTATAAGGGTATCCCTTTCAGGGATTATACCTTTTTAAGCTATTTTCTGAATCCGGTTTGATTTAATACAGCGGGTACAGACATAAGTTCTGACTTTTTTTCCGTCAAGCAGAATTTTAACTTTCTGCAGATTTGCCTTGAATGTCCGCTTTGTTTTCCGGTTTGATTTGCTTACGTTATTGCCTGTATTCGTTTTCTTATTACATATTGTGCATTTTTTACTCATAGTTAGTAAGTATAGAAAAAGAGACAGAAGATTTCAAATCCTATGAAAATAATATGAACAAACCTTTAAAGTTATCCGACAATGTATCCCTTCTAAAGGGAGTGGGGCCAAAGATCGCGGCAAAACTTGCCGGCATGGGAGTGAAAACAATAGGTGATTTAATTAATAAATTTCCTCTTCGCTATGAAGACAGAAGAAGTATGGAAAAAATATCCCGACTCAGAGATAACCAGTCGGCCCTTATAAAAGCCTTTGTGGTTAATAAGAGACTGGTTTATCTGAGAAGAGGAAAAAAACTGGTTAAGATAACAGTTTCAGACTATACGGGGGTTGTAACACTGCTTGCCTTTAACCGCCCTTATATGATGAATGCATTAAAAAAGGGGGAAGAGTATTTTATATTCGGCAGGTTTGTAAAAAGCAAATACGGCCTGCAAACGTCAAGATTTACCTTGGAACCTAAAGACGGCAGCGGAAAACCAAAAACGAATATAAACAGGATTGTTCCCGTTTACTCACTACCTCAAGGATTATCTCAGAAGCGTTTCCGCAAGACGGTTTTCTCTGTATTCGAAAGGTTGAAGGGCCCTTTAGAAGACTTTATGCCTGAGAGAATAATAAGGAGTGAAAGACTCATGAGTCTTGAGGAGGCCTATAGAAATATTCATTTTCCCTCTTCAATTAAAATGAAAAATGAAGCAAGGCGAAGGCTCGTTTTTGCAGAGTTTTTTCTTTTTCAGTCGGCTCTGTATTACAAAAAAGCAATTACAAAACGCTCTGAAAAAAAACATTCATATATATTGAAAAGAACCCTGCTGACTCCTTTTAAGGAAAAGCTGGGCTTTGAGTTTACAGGTGATCAAAAGAAAGCCATAAACAGCATATTTAAAGATATGTCTTCCCCCTTTCCCATGCGAAGGCTTCTTCAGGGGGAGGTTGGAAGCGGAAAAACCGCGGTCGCCCTGTCGGCTCTTTTGCTGGCGGTGGAGAACGGATACCAGGGGATTCTTATAGCTCCGACGGAAATACTTGCCCATCAGCACTACCTGACATTTAAATCTTATCTGAAGGATATGGGTGTAAAAACAGCCTTGTTGAAGGGAAAAATGAGAAAAAGTGAAAGAAAAAATCTTTTAAGAAAAATCAAAGGGAGAGAGATTGATATAATTGTAGGGACACATGCGCTTCTGGAGAGTGATGTTGACATTTCCTACGCTTCGGTATGCGTTATTGATGAACAGCACCGCTTCGGTGTAGAGCAGAAGGCGGTTCTTGTGGGTAAAAATAAGGAGCTGGATGTGCTTGTAATGAGCGCCACCCCCATTCCCAGGACGGTCGCTTTATCAACTTATGGGGATCTTGATATATCTACAATAAAGAAGCTCCCTCCCGGAAGGAAGAGGCCCCTTACGAGGTTTGTTGATGACAAAACTGCATACCGTTTTGCCGCAGGGGAGGCGAAAAAAGGATACAGGGTTTACATTGTTCATCCTCTAATAAGCGAGTCTGACAAAGAAGAATGGAGGTCTGCAGAAAAGAGATTTGAAAAATTGAGAAAAACGGTTTTCAGGGATTTTAACTGCGAGCTTCTTCATGGAAGGATGGATGCCCGGGAAAAAGAAAGCAAGATGAAGAGCTTTTCTTCAGGCAAAAGCAGGGTTCTCTTTACCACGACCGTAATAGAGGTAGGGGTGAATGTTCCCGAGGCAACCGTTATGATTGTTGAGAACTTTAATCGCTACGGTCTTTCAACACTGCATCAGTTGAGAGGACGCATAGCCCGCAGCTGCAGACAGCCGCATTTTTTTCTTACAGGCAAAATAACCACCGAAGAGTCGGCAAAAAGGCTTGATATTATAACTAAAAGCAATGACGGTTTTGAAATTGCCCGGAAGGATCTCGCATTGAGGGGAGCCGGAGAGATTTTCGGAACAAGACAGAAGGGTCTTATGACTTTTAAAACCGGGGACATACTTGGAGATTTTAATATAATGCTTGATGCGAGAAAATATGCCTTTGAGAGGATACCCGGTATTATTTCGGACGAAAGGAAATTAAAGGAGAGAATTATTCAAGAATATTCCGGAAAATTTCAATTTGCGGATGTAAGCTGAAAACAATTATTGTTTGCATCGGACTATAATATAAATTATAATTTAATCATGGAAAAACACAGAAAAGCGATATACCCGGGTAGTTTTGACCCGATAACCAACGGCCACCTTGATGTTATCGAAAGGTCTCTAACGATTTTTGATGAGATTGAAGTAAGTGTTATTAAAAATCCTTCAAAAAAGGCCCTTTTTTCCACCCGGGAGCGCGTTGAAATGATAAAGAGCGCGTTAAAAAATTATAAAGGGGTGAAGGTTTCAAGCTTTGACGGGCTTCTTGTTGAGTATGCGAAAAAGATGGGAGCCAATACAATTATTAGGGGTTTGCGAGCGGTTTCGGATTTTGAGTATGAGTTTCAGATGGCGCTGATGAACAGGAGGATGGCCCCGGAGATAAAATCAGTATACCTGATGCCATCACCGGAATTTACTTTTCTTTCTTCCTCTCTTATAAAAGAGGTTTGTTCTCTTGGCGGGAATATAAAAGACCTCGTACCGGAAACTGTAGAAAAAAATCTTTTAGAAAAACTTTGAATATAATTTAATTTTCAATTAGTATTAGATTTAGCGAAATCATGTGGATAGAACTTATACATAAAAAAGCAGCTCAGGGAAAGGCAAGACTCATCCTTCCGGAAGGGGACGATGAGAGGATAAGGAATGCTGCAGCTTCGGCGGCCGGCAAAAAACTTGCAGAAATAGGCGTAATGGGCGATACCCCGGTGGATAACTGTCATCTGGTTAAACCTGTCAGAAACAGAATATCTCACTCAATGAAGCTTGTTTCGCGGGGAAAATATGACGGTATTGTACTGGGAGCCGTCACCAATACCGCAAAAGTTATAAAGGAGGCATTAAAAAACATAGGCGCTAAAAAGAACTCCCTTGTTTCTTCATTTTTTCTTATGCAGACGGATAAAAAACAAATGGGGGAGAAGGGCGCTTTTCTTTTTGCGGACTGCGCGGTTATCCCATCACCCGATCCTTTCGCTCTGGCCAGGATAGCTACTGATACAGCGCATAACGCCAGAGATATATTGAGCTGGTCGCCCAGGGTGGCTTTTCTTTCTTTTTCAACAAAGGGCAGCGCAGAGCATGATAAAATCACTAAGATAAGACTTGCCATGGATGAACTCCGGAGACTTTCACCGGATTTCGATTACGACGGGGAGCTCCAGCTTGATGCTGCGGTGATACCCGAGGTGGCTGAAAAAAAAGATCCTCAGGGAAAATTGGGGGGGCGGGCAAATATCCTGGTATTCCCAGATTTGAATGCCGCCAATATAGGCTATAAACTTACCGAGAGGATGGCAGGCGCGAAAGCGATAGGACCTATAATGCAGGGGTTTAAAAAACCGGTTAATGATCTTTCCCGGGGCAGCAGTGTGGAGGATATAATGAATGTAATTGCTTTTACGGCAGCGCAGGCGAATAAAAGTAAATGAATAAGACGGGAGTTTAATAAAGATAATGCCTTCCTTTTTATATAAGGCCAAATCTCCAGGGGGGGAAGTAATAAAGGGGGAGATAGAGGCCCCGCAGAAACGCGCAGCCATAGACCGTCTCAGAAATAAGAGGATGATAGTCCTTGATATCTCTGAAAAGGGCGCTGACTTTACATCTGATATGCTCAACCGGATGAACCCGCTTAAGAACAGGGTAAAAGAAAAAGACCTTGTTGTTTTTGCACGTCAGCTTTCAACCCTGGTCAGCGCCGGCGTCCCCATTGTCCAGGGGCTTTCTATTTTGATCCGGCAGATAGAGAATGAGTATTTTAGGAATATAGTAAACAGAATGCGGGAAGATATTGAAAGCGGCTCGGCTATTGCCGAAGCGATGGAAAAACACCCCTCCGCCTTTGGAGAGCTCTTTGTTAACATGGTAAAAGCGGGTGAACTGGGAGGTATTCTTGATGTGATTCTCCAGAGAATGGCCGATTTTCTTGAATCCTCCAGCGCTCTAAAGTCAAAAATAAGGGGGGCGATGGTATACCCCGGGGTTATTAGTTTTGTGGCGCTGGCTGTGACACTCTTTCTTTTGATTGTTATCATTCCTTCTTTCGGTGAAACATTTGCAGAGTTCGGACAGGAGCTGCCTCTTCCCACACAGATGCTTCTGGGGCTGAGCGATTTTCTGGGAAGATATATTCTTTATATGATACCCGCATTTATTTTGATGCTTGTCGGTCTCAAGAAATATTATGATACCGATGAGGGCAGCCGCAAGATTGACCAATTTATGCTGAATGTTCCTGTTTTCGGGATATTGGTAAGAAAGGCCGCCATAGCAAGGTTTACCAGGACCTTCGGGACGCTTGTAAAAAGCGGTGTTCCCATACTTGAAGCCCTTGAGACTGTTGCCCACACATCCGGGAACAGGGTTATTGAGGCTGCCGTTTTGGATGCGAAGGATGCGATACGGGAGGGCGAGAAAATAGCCGAGCCGCTTCAGAAGAGCGGCGTCTTTCCCCCTATGGTGATGCAGATGATATCCATAGGTGAGGAGACCGGAAACCTGGATATGATGCTTGCAAAGATAGCCGATTTTTATGATTCCGAGGTGGACAGGGCTGTGGATGGCCTTACCTCAATGATTGAGCCTATTATTATTGTGATAATGGGTATCGTCATTGGAGCCATAGTTATAGCGATGTTTCTGCCGATTTTTGAGATGTCTCAGCTGGCCGCTTAGAAATAAAACTTGACTTTTTCCCGTTTCTGAATTACTTATTTAGTGGAGCTAAAAACAATATGAAGTTCCGGAAGGAGGTGAGAAAAGATGAGAATGAAAAATAAAGGATTCACCCTCGTTGAGCTGATGATTGTTGTAGCAATTATAGGAATACTTGCAGCTGTGGCGATTCCCAGGTTTGCGGACATGTTAAACCGCGCAAGGGAGTCAAACGCACAGGCCGACCTGGGTGCAATAAGAAGCTCTCTAACAATCTACTACGGTAGAAACGCGGGTGCCGCGGAAGAACTGGATCAGCTGGTCGATGATTACATTGGCTCACTGCCCGGTGTCAGTTTCCGTTATTATGTTGATGGAGATATGGATGAAACAATTGAATGGGACGATGGTACTCATAATTCTGAAGCTAGCTGGGGTGGAGAAGATCACGATGGAGATGGAGATTCAAATGCCGGCTGGCACTACGACGAAGTAAATCTGCACGTATGGATAGAAAGCGACGAACTGGATTCACAGGGTGACCAGATATTTACGTGGTAGAGTGAAAGATTGTTTTGTAAAGACCGGAAGCGGGGAAGAATAAATTTCTTCCCCGCTTTTTTACACCCCAAGCCGGACTTATACTTTATGACTTATTAAAAAAGGAGAGTTTTGATTGCCGCAGCGATACAGGGTATTTAAAGAAAACCACTGGTATTATATAATTCTTAAAGGACAGCGTCTTCAGCCGCTTTTTTTCTCACCTGACGACCGGATTAAATATATAAAAACTCTGGATTATCACCTATTCAAAAATGGCGGAAAACTGGGGGCTTTTGTGCTGATGAACTGCTATGTCTACCTTTTGCTGAAGCAGGGAAAGACACCGCTTAATAATATTTACCACAGGGTTAATTGCGGGTATGCAAAGTATTTTAACAAAAAGAGAGAAACAAACGGGCACGTTTTTGAGGGAAGGCCGTTTTGCAAAATAATACTTGATGATAGATATCTAAAAAATATTATTGAAATGATACACGGTTATCCGGTAAAGAAGGGGATTTCAGAAAGTTCTAAGGACTATAAATGGAGTTCATGGAACTGGTATGAGGGAAATAATCTGTGGGCTGATTTAAAGAGTTTTGAGTCCTGTTTCTCTGAAAGTATGGAGTGTGTTAGAGGAAATATGCCCGGGGGTGCAAGCTATATAGGCTCTAAAGAGCAATGGGAAGAAACAGAAAAGAGAAAAGAGGGCCGCAGGGCAGGGGCATATCGTGAAAAAAGAGGAAGAAAAAGCATGGAAAGAATAGCAAATGATGTATGCAGGGGTACTTCCTATAAGGTTCAGGACCTGCTAAGCAGCAGCCGCAGGAGGGAGTTGAGCAGACTGCGCCACATGGCCATGGCGCGGATGTATGATGAGGGGTATGGATATAGTGAAACTGGAAGATATTTTAATAGAACGTTCAGGATAGTTGAAAAGGCTCACAGAAAATATGGCAATTCAAATAAGTCATAAAGTATAAGTCCGGCTTTAATTATGAACTGTTTTATTGTTTTTGCGGCTTTTTTGTTTGGTTTGATTTTTGGAAGTTTTGCCAATGTATGCATTGTGAGAATTCCGGAAAATATGTCCATAATAAACCCCGGGTCTTTTTGTCCTTTGTGCAGAAAAAAAATACCGTGGTATCTTAATATTCCGTTATTAAGCTATATTCTGTTGAAAGGCAAATGCAGAGAATGCGGCGCAAAAATAAATATAAGGTACCCTCTTGTGGAATTTATAACGGCGGTAATAACCGCATCCTGGTTTTTGAGATTTGACCATATTTACACTTCGTTGATTTTTACCGTATTCGGTGTTTTTCTGGTGATAATTTCCGGGATTGATATAGATCATCAGATTATAGCGCCTGAGCTTTCGTATCCGTTAATGATTCTGGGCGTGGTTTTTTCCCCTTTTAACCGGTTTTTTTCGGGCGGTGTGTTTTATTCCTTTTTATCAATGGTTGTCGCAGGATTAGTTATATTTATAATTCGCGCGTTGGGAAATAAAGCCTTTGGAAGGGAATCAATGGGGCTGGGGGATTTAAAGCTGATGATGGGGATAGGGGCATTTACGGGTATGTGGGGTATTTTTTGGACGCTCTTTATCGCCAGCATACTTGGAAGCCTGGCTGGGCTTTTTATGAAAATAGCAGGCAGAATGGATAAGTTTCAGTATATCCCGTTCGGCCCCTATCTGGCAGCTGCGGCTGTTATTTATGTAAATTTTTCTCAATTTTTGTTAGAACTCCACAGAATATGATTTAAACACAGCAAATTAGCTTGTGTTTTGTTATCTTCACAATTATAATTAGTTAAATATATATAAGCCATAATGAAATATAAACTCAAAAACATTTTCTTTTATGTAATTTTAACGGCAGCTGCGATATCTGCTTTGGTCTTTACATTCTACAACCAGTCGAGAATATATAAGATTCAAGAGCATAATAAATTATCAAAACCTTTGTATATGGAGGGGCATAAGCTGTATCAGTCGGGAAGATATCAGGAAGCCCTTGAAAATTATTCGGAAATAATTGAAAATTACAGAAAAAGCGACTATCTTTTTGATTCACTGCAGGAATCGGTTAAGGTATTGAGAGTAATGGGCAGGCGTGAAGAAAAAAAAGAATACATGAAAAAATTCTACGAATATTTTCCGGATCATGAGAAAACGCCTGAGTATTTACTGAGGGTTGCTGATATGGAAATGGTATATTTTAGAAATGAGTCCGGAGCAGAAGAGTTTTATGAACTGATAATTGAGGACTTTCCTAACACAAGCTTTGCCGAAAGCGCGAAAAGAAGGAGACTGGACAGGATTAAAGGGGTTTATGTTAAAAAACCGTATAGAGACATACAGGACCTTTCATGTGATGAGGAAAAGGATTATAGGATGCTTATGAATGCGAAAAAATATTATATGAGGGGTCGTATGAATGATGCAGGCAGAAAAATCGATAAGATATCCCGGCCTGTAAAGGATTTTATAAAAGAAAGTCTTTATTACCGAAAAATACTTGTTTGGGAAGATCCTTCTGCTGATAATCACAGGATGCTGGGAAAAACTTATCAGAAGTATGGTTTTTTTAACAGGGCGCAAGAAGAATTCAGGAAAGCGGATGAAGTTGAAAATTAAGAAAGTAGTTTTGATAATATCGGTTATGATTGCGCTCCACGGCAGAATACATGCGATTCAAAAACTGGATGTGGATGTTATAAAAGATGGAGAGCATTATGCTGATATTGAATTGATACTTGTAGAAAAGATGGGCTATTTAAAGCCTTCGGTTATTGCAGATGTTTTTTCCTGCGGGCTGGAAAAATGCCTTGAAGAAGAAAAAGTGAGTTTTTCCTGGGACGATGTTCTTGTGGATTTTACTGTCGGCAGCAAATATGTTGAGATTGAGGGGATTGAGAGAAAAATGATGAAAACCCCTCTTGAGATAGAAAATCAGTACTATGTTCCTCTTGAGGCGGTTATAACCCGCGCCTTTCAGAGCGCAAGCGGAGCTAAAATCAGATGGGATTTTTCGGAAAGAAAGCTACGGGTTTCTTATGAAGGAAATATTTCGGATATAAGAAATTATACATATGATGGTTATACGAGGCTTGTAATAGAGACCACAAAGCCGCTGGAGTACAGAAGTGATGAGGAAAATGGAATTGTTTATCTTAAAATAGATAATGGCAGTCTTGCCTTTCCCGACGAAGAGTTGATAATAAATGACGATGTTATAGATTATGTTGGTATTGCGGAAAAAGAGGCCGGTACAGTGTTTAAAGTGAAGCTGGGAAAAAATGCCGGCAAACATGAGACAATGAAAATGCCCGGCCCGACAAGGGTTGTTTTGGATGTCCAGAATACGGATGAAAAAAGCCGGAGGGAAAAAAGCGTCTCCACCCATACCGTACAGGAGGATTTGAGAAATGCTACTCAGATTGAGGATATTAATCTTGTTGTTATTGACCCGGGGCACGGGGGCAGAGACCCGGGAGCCATAGGCCCCATGGGTACAAGGGAAAAAGATATTGCTTTGGAGATATCAAAAAAATTGGCAGGGAAAATCAGGGAAAGATTAAATGTAAGGGCTGTTCTTACGAGAACCCATGATTATTTTGTCCCCCTTGCGGATAGAACAAGAATTGCCAATTCAAAAGAAGCGGATATTTTTATTTCAATACACACAAATGCTTCACTTAATCCTGACGCGAGGGGGTTTGAGGTTTTCTTTCTCTCAGAGGATGCTTCAGACAAGGAAGCTGAAGCCGTGGCAAGAAGGGAAAATTCTGTAATGGCGATGGAGGAAAGAACTAAAAATATGGACAGGGTATCCACCATATTGTGGTCTCTTACCATGAATCAGTTTATGAACGAGTCAAGCGAGTTGTGTTCTTTTGTGAATTCTGCTGTTATTGACAGGACAGGTATGGTTGACAGAGGTGTAAGGCAGGCGGCTTTTCATGTTATGCGAGGGGCCAGGATGCCGGCTATTCTTGTAGAAGCAGGTTTTATATCTAACAGAGAGGAAGAGAAAAAACTTAATGATGAAGACTTTCAAAAAAAGCTGGCTTCTTCAATATGCGATGCGGTTGAGCAGTACAGAGACTGGATAAAAAAGCGTTGATGAATTCTGCTCCAATAGGAATTCTTGATTCCGGAATGGGAGGTCTTACTGTTTACAATGCCCTAACAGATCTTCTACCCCGCGAAGATATTATATATTTTGGTGATACTGCGCACTTGCCTTATGGAACGAAGTCGCCGGAAGCGGTAAAAAAATATTCAGCAGCAATAGGAGATTATTTCAGTTCGGAGAATGTTAAGCTTATGATAGTTGCCTGCAATACCGCCTCAGTTTTTGCTCTTGAGCATCTTCAAAATAAAATGAATTTTCCGGTGCTGGGTGTTATAGAACCGGCTGTTAAAGCGGCAATGAGGAAAGTGAGCGAGGCAGTAGGGGTTATAGGTACCTACGGCACAATACAAAGCGGGCTTTATGAAGAAAAATTGCGGCTTATGAAAAAAGAAGTAAAAATATATTCGAGTGCCTGTCCTTTGTTTGTTCCGCTGGTTGAGGAGGGATGGGTAGAGCATCCGGTGACATATATGGTTTCGGATATATACCTTTCGGATTTGAAGGGCAGAATAGATTCGATTATTCTTGCCTGCACACATTACCCGCTTCTCAAGAAAGTTATTTCTTCAACATTGGGAGATGAAATCAGGGTTATAGATTCTGCCGTAGAAGTTGCAAAAAGCGTAAAAAACAAAATAAGGACTGAAGGTTTATCGCAAAAAAAGATGGGTGAAAGCAGATTCTGCGTAAGCGATGCCCCCGAACTTTTCAAAGAAAGAAGCAGTCTTTTTTTAGAGAAAAAAGTGAAAAAAGTCTCTTACGTTCGTATAGATTAAAAGAATATTATGGGAGGAAAAAATGATTAAAGAGAATTTTAATGTTTCTACTTCAAACAGAAGTCAGATGATTGATATAAGTGATAAGATACAGAAAATATTAAGCGGAACGGGGGTAAAAGAGGGAATATGCACGGTTTTTATTCCTCACACAACAGCAGGGGTAACGATTAACGAAAACGCTGACCCTTCTGTGGAAAAGGACATAAACAGAATGCTTGATATCAAAATACCATGGAGCCATTCTTCATATTCTCACGCTGAGGGCAACTCGGCCGCACATGTGAAGTCATCCCTTATAGGCTGCTCCCAAACCCTGATAATTGAGGGGGGGAGGTTAAAACTGGGAACATGGCAGTCGGTCTTTTTTTGTGAATTTGATGGACCCAGGAGGAGAAAAGTATGGGTAAGAATAAACTAATGCCGCAGAAAAAAATACTGATTACAAATGATGACGGCATAAACGCGCCTGCGTTAGACATCTTGAAGGAAAGCATTTCTGAGCTGGGAAATATTACTATTGTAGCCCCCTCATCTCCTCAAAGCGCTACAGGTAGTTCACTTACTCTTCATAAGCCCGTGAGGTTAAGTAGGGTCAGCAGCGGCAAATTCTCTGTGAGCGGAACGCCCGCAGACTGTGTCAGGGTGGGTATTTTGAAAGTACTGGAAGAAGAAGTTGATCTTGTTATATCCGGTATAAATTCCGGAGCAAATTTAGGGGATGATGTCGGATACTCGGGAACGGTCGCTGCTGCAAGGGAGGCTTCTCTGCTGGGGGTACCCGCAATTGCTTCTTCTCTTGTTATAGAGAATGGATGTGTAGGGGTTAATTACAGTCAGGCTGCGGAAATTACCCTTAAAGTTGCAAAACTTATGGTTAAAGAAAAGATGGCCGAAAGAAAAATACTTAATCTAAATATACCTGATTTACCCGATGGAGAGGTAAAAGGAATAAAGGCATGCAGGCTGGGCAGAAGGGTTTACGACCGCAAAGTGCGTGAAAGAGTAGATCCGGCGGGAAGAAAGTATTACTGGATTGTCGGAAGCAGGATAGACGGGGTTAAAGAACAGGGAACTGATTTTGAGGCAATAGCCCGCGACTATGCTTCATTGACTCCCTTAAAACTTGATTACACGGATTCTGAGATGAAAAAATATATTGAGAAATGGGATTTGAACTGAAAACCGGATTTTCTGACAAGGGGGACCAGCCTCAGGCTATCAGGAAACTCACTGAGAATATAAAAAGAGCGAAAAAGGATCAGGTTCTGCTGGGAGTTACTGGGTCCGGTAAGACCTATACTGCTGCCAGGGTTATAGAAAACCTGCAGTTACCCACACTGATAATATCGCATAATAAAACCTTAACGGCTCAGCTTTATAGTGAATTCAAATCATTCTTTCCTGATAACGCGGTTGAATATTTTGTATCTTACTATGATTACTATCAGCCCGAAGCATATGTGGCGCATTCGGATACCTATATAGAAAAAGATTCTTCCATAAACGAAAGAATTGAGCGGCTTCGTTTGAAAGCGGCTTCTTCACTATTATCTAGAAAAGACGTAATTATTGTCGCATCTGTATCATGCATTTACGGCATTGGCGATCCCAGGGAGTGGGAAGAAACGCTGGTTATACTGGAAAAAGGAAAGAAATATCCCCGCAAAACCTTAACTGAAAACCTTGCGAATATTCAGTATGAGAGAAATAATGTTGATTTTGACAGCGGTTCCTTTCGTGTAAGGGGAGGGGTGGTGGATATTTTTCCCGCTTATATGGAAAACGAAGCGGTAAGGGTTCGGCTGGACGGAGATAAGATTAGTTCAATTTATACCATCGACCCTTTAAAGGGCATGAAAATTCACGAATACGAAAAGTATGTTATATATCCGGCCACTCATTTTGTTACGAGGCGTTCAAAACTGGAAAGGGCAATAAATTCTATAAAAACTGAGCTTGATGATAGACTTGAAGAATTAAGAAAGCAGAATAAGCACCTTGAAGCTCAGAGGTTGGAAATGAGAACAGAATACGATATGGAGATGCTTGAAGAAACAGGATATACTCACGGAATTGAAAACTACTCTCGCCATATATCAGGCAGGGATCCCGGTTCGGCTCCTCATTGCCTGATTAATTATTTTCCGAAAGAGTTTTTGACCATAATTGATGAATCTCATGTAACCATTCCTCAGATAAAGGCTATGTATGCAGGGGATCGTTCGCGAAAGCAAAATCTGGTTGATTATGGATTCCGTCTTCCGTCCGCTCTTGATAATAGGCCCTTAAAGTTCAGGGAATTTGAGAAACTTCTGGACAAAAACGTATATGTATCAGCAACTCCCGGGCCTTATGAAACCAAAAAAGCCTCGGGTTGCGTTGTTGAACAGGTAATACGTCCCACTTATCTTGTTGATCCAATTGTGGATATTCGTTCTGCTGGCTGTCAGGTAGAGGATCTGGAAAAGGAAATAAGGGTTACTGCGGAAAGAGGTCAGAGGGCGCTGGTTACAACGCTTACGAAAAAAATGGCGGAAGATTTAACTGAGTATCTTGAAAATCAGGGCATAAGGGTAAGATATTTGCATTCAGATGTGGATACGCTGGAACGAATAGAAATACTTAAAGAGTTAAGAAAAGGTTCTTATGACTCTCTGGTGGGGGTTAATTTGCTCAGAGAGGGACTTGATCTTCCGGAAGTTTCCCTTGTCGCTATACTTGATGCAGACAAGGAGGGCTTTTTAAGAAGCGAGACTTCTCTTATTCAGGTTTGCGGGAGGGCGGCCAGAAATATTGATGGAAAAGTTATAATGTACGCAGATAATTACACCGGTTCAATGAAAAGGGCGATTAACGAAATGAGTCGCCGGCGTAAAAAGCAGCTGGATTTTAATGCAAAGCATGGAGTGACCCCAAAAAGTATTGTAAAGGCTATACGTGAAGAGAAAGAATTCGAGCAGGCTGTAAAGAAAGAGGCTGTTGAATATGTTGTGCAAGCAGGTTGGGAAAAGGAAGATGAACTTCCCCGGGAAAAAATCATTAAGATAATGGAAAAAGACATGAAAGAGGCGGCAGAGATGCTTGATTTTGAATTGGCAGCTGCAATAAGGGATAAAATATATGAAATTAAAGAAAAATGAAATAGAAACTGTGGTCTCAACAGCTTTAAATGAGGATGTTTACAATAAGGACATAACCTCTCGGGCGCTTAATTTTAAAATAAAAAGAGGGAAGGCTTCTATAAAAGCCCGGCAGCGCGGGGTCCTCTGCGGAATAGATATTGCCGCCGCGGTTTTTAGACAGGTTTCACCGGAGTTGATTTTCGACAAATATAAGAACGACGGTGATGTTGTAGAGCCGCCTGAAACCGTGGCTCAAATTACCGGTAAACCATATGATATTCTGGCTGCGGAAAGAACCTCTCTCAATATTATTTCCCATATGTCTGGAATTGCCACTATAACATCTAAGTATGTAGAAAAAGTAAAAAACAAAAACCCTGAATGCGATGTCTACGACACAAGGAAAACGCTTCCGGGTTTAAGGAAGCTTGAGAAATATGCTGTATGTACCGGAGGGGGAAAAAACCATAGAATGGATCTTTCTGAACAGGTTTTGATAAAGGAAAATCATATTTCTTTTTCAGGAAAAAAAATTGATGAGATTGTTAAGAGCGTAAGGGAAAATACCGCCCGGGATGTTTTAGTGGAAATAGAGGTTGAAACAGAATCTCAGGCCCTCAAGGCAGCAGAAAGCGGAGTGGATATTATTATGCTGGATAATTTTTCCGTTAAAGGGGTTGAATCAGCCTGCCGGGCTATAAGAGGAGTTAAAACTGAAATAGAAATAGAGGTTTCGGGAGGTATAAATATGAGAATAGCCCCTCTTATGGCGTCAGCGGGTGTGAACAGAATATCTATCGGGAGAATTACTGCTTCAGCCCCGTCGCTGGATTTTTCAATGATAGCTCAAAAATGCTGAGAAAAAAATATCAAGTAATAGATTCTACTCAGAAAAAGGCAATAGAATTGGCAAAGGGCGGTTTTTCCGGGGAGGCGATTATAATTGCCGAGGCCCAGACAGGGGGCATAGGGCGCAGGTGCTCCAAATGGGAGTCCCCTTACGGGGGGCTTTATATCTCAGTAATAAAAAATTGTCCTTTAGAAAAAAGAGAGCTGGCATCTCATATGGCGGCGGCGGCAGTGCTTGAAGCCCTGGAAAAACAGGGAGTAACAGCCGATTATAAATGGCCCAATGATATAATTATAAATGGTAATAAAGCCGCAGGAATAATTTTACACTCTCTTGATGAATACAGGTTTGTAGCTGGAGTGGGATTAAATGCGAATATAAACAAAGCTGATTTCAGTCATTATTTGAGAGATATTATTGAGGTTGTAGAAATTGACAAGAATACATTTATTAATGATTTTTTAGAAAAATTATCAGCTTATATCGACAAAAGAGTTTCTCCTTTGGGAAAACTAAACAAAAGAAATTTTCTTAAAGGGAAAAACATAAGATCGGGTTCTGTAGAAGGAAATGCAGAGGGTATTGATTCAAGAGGCAGGATTGAGATTAATACAGGATCTGAAATAAAAAAAGTTTCTTTCGGAAGAGTTGTAATTTTAAAAAACGTCCCTGAAATGGATAGTCGTATAATATGTGTTGATGTTGGAAATTCCAGGACCAGGGTAGGTCTCACTCTCCCTGAAAAAAGGGGATTTACGGTCAGTGATTTAAGCACCAAACCGCATGAAAGCCTACGGGAAAGAGTAGATTGCGCTATAAGCGATTTTAAAATAGGTCAAAGATGCGATGGGGCGGCATTATCATCGGTCGTTGAAAGTGTTGAGAAAAGCATTTATGAGGTGTTGAAGCTGCGTTGTGATGATACGGTATGTGTGAACAGAAAGAACAGGGGAAATATTAAATTAAAAGTACAAAATGCCGCGGAAGTTGGAGGGGACAGAATATGCAATGCTGCAGCGGTTTGTGATTACTATGGTTCAGGTGCCGTTGTAATTGATTTGGGAACGGCCAATACTTTTGATTTTATCAATGAGAATTATGAATTTGATGGCGGGGTTATAGCTCCCGGAGCGGGAGCAATGTATGATTCTCTTGTTTCAAAGGCAGATAAACTGAAATCTGTAAAGTTTTCATATCCGAAGAGTGTAATCGGAAAGAGTACTGCGTCAGCGCTGAATTCAGGGTTGTTTTATACTTTAAGAGGCCAGATTGAAAAAATTATAGATAAAATCAGGGCGGAAAAAAAGAGTTTTTTCAGAGTAATTATCACAGGGGGTGGGGTAAATTATCTCCGGGAAGATAAAGAGTATCTTGAGCAGTATATTATTGATGAGAATTTAACCCTGAAAGGACTTCTTTCTGTGTGGAAAAGCAGGTCATAAAAGACCTCGTAACATAACCTTGCCTAAGAGAGAAAAAAGACTTGACAAACCATTCAAAATTAATATATTAAACTCTTAAAGTTAAAGGAAATAACGGGAATCAAATAGTTAAACTGAAAGGAGGGTGATATGCAAATCAAACCGTTAGGAGACAGGGTCCTTGTGAAGCCTGTTGAGAAGAAAGAAGAAAAAAAAGGGGGTATAATAATTCCTGATACCGCAAAGGAAAAACCCATGGAAGGAGTTGTGGAGGCTGTAGGCCAGGGGAAAATGACGGAAAAGGGCGACCGGCTTCCGATGAATGTAAAAAAAGGCGATAAGGTCTTGTACGGTAAATATTCAGGAACCGAGATAGGCTTTGATAATGAGAAATATCTCATAATGCACGAAGATGATATTCTAGGTGTAATGGAGTAAATATAATAAGGAGGGAGAAAAATGTCTAAACTACTAAAGTTTAAAGATGAAGCATCACATGCGCTTTTAGACGGCGTACATCAAATAGCTGATGCGGTTCAAATAACACTGGGGCCGAAGGGAAGTCAGGTAATTCTTGATAAAAGCTTCGGTTCTCCGACAATATCTTCAGATGGTGTCACTATAGCTAAAGAAGTCGAACTGGAAGATAAGTTTCAGAACATGGGAGCGCAGTTGCTAAAAGAGGTTGCTTCACAGACTAACGATGTGGCCGGAGACGGCACCACTACCGCTATAGTTCTTGGCAGGTCTATGATACAGCAGGGATTCAGAAACATTACGGCAGGAGCCAATTCCAGGCACATAAAAGCCGGAATCGACAAAGCGGTAAAAAAAGTTGTTGAGCAGATAAAAGGTGAAGCAAAACAGATTAAAACAAAAGAGGAAATCGCTCAGGTTGCTTCAATATCGGCTGCGGATAAAGAGATAGGAACACTTATTTCGGATGCAATGGATAAGGTCGGAAAAGACGGTGTTATATCAGTGGAGGAAGGCAAAGGCGCCGAAACTGTGCTTGATGTGGTTGAAGGAATGCAGTTTGACCGCGGATATCTTTCACCGTATTTCGTGACGGACACCGAAAGAATGGAAGCGATACTGGAAGATGCATATCTTCTTATTACAGATTCAAAAATATCAAACCTGCAGGATATGCTTCCGCTTCTGGAGAAAATTGCAAAAACCGGCAAACCCTTCCTTATAATATCAGAAGAGGTTGAAGGAGAAGCTCTTGCAACCCTTGTTGTTAACAAGATTCGAGGAACGCTCAAGTGCGCCGCAGTAAAAGCTCCGGGGTTTGGTGACAGAAGGAAAGAGATGCTCAAGGATATAGCAATCTTAACCGGAGGCCAGGTAATTACTGAAGAGCTTGGTGCTAAGCTGGAAAATGTGGATGTAAATATGCTTGGACGTGCAAAGAGGGTAACTATTGATAATGAAAACACCACTATTGTCGGCGGTTCCGGTAAAAAGGAAGATATTAATGCCAGAGTGTCTCAGATTAAGAGACAGATGGAGGAAACGGATTCAGATTATGACCGGGAAAAGCTGGAAGAGCGCCTTGCAAAGCTCGTTGGCGGTGTTGCGGTAATAAAAGTCGGGGCGGCAACAGAGACCGAGATGAAGGCAAGGAAGTTTAAGGTTGAAGACGCTGTAAATGCCACCAGGGCTGCCGTTGACGAAGGAATAGTTGCCGGTGGTGGAGTAGCTCTTCTGTCAGCAATTAAAGCGCTTGACGGGCTTAAAGGCAGCGATGCTGACGAAACTGTCGGTATTAATATTGTAAAGAGAGTGCTTGAAGCTCCTTTAAGGCAGATTGCGATTAATTCCGGCGCAGAAGGTTCAATAGTTGTTGAAAAAATACGCAACAGCGAATCGGGAATCGGTTATGATGCGGAAAGCAATGAGTATGTTGATATGATAAAGAAAGGTATAATCGACCCGGCTAAAGTCACTCGTTCCGCTCTTGAAAACGCCGCTTCGGTCGCGTCTACAATACTGACAACAAAGTGTTTGATTACAGACAAGCCTGAAGATGACGAAAAGTCAGCACCTTCAATGCCTGCAGGCGGAGGAGGAATGGGTGGAATGGGCGGAATGGGAGGAGGAATGGGCGGAATGATGTAAACAGCCCTCTCATTTCCGTAGTTGAAACAGTAAAACCCCCTTCTAAAAATAGAAGGGGGTTTTTTCTTCAATTTGACAAGGATATAATTAATCTTTAAATTGATATTAATTAATAAATTAGTAGAATATTTTTTGTCGGAAATATATAGAATAAAAGGAGGCTTGTTTTGAGAGCCCTTATAAGCGTTTATGATAAGAATGGTATTGAATATTTTGCAGGAGCTCTGAATAAAAAGGGTTGGGAGCTGGTGTCTACAGGGGGAACCCATGATGTGCTCATGGAAGCAGGTTTAAGCCCGATAAAGGTTTCAGAAGTTACAGGATTTCCGGAAATACTAAGGGGGCGCGTTAAAACGCTGCATCCAAAAATTTTTGGCGCGATTCTTGCCGATGAAAACCAGCAGGAAGAGATTGAAAAGCATGGAATTGAGAGAATTGACCTTGTATGTTGCAACCTGTATCCGTTTCAGCTGGCTGCTGAAAGATTCTCGGGACAAAAAAATGAAGACAGGGTTTTAGAGAATATAGATATAGGCGGAGTGGCGCTGCTTAGGGCAGCGGCCAAAAACTATAAAAATGTACTCTCGGTTACAGATCCTTCAGATTACGGTAGAGTTGTAGAATTATTGGAGAACGGGAAACTGGATAAGAGAGTAAGAAAAGAATTTGCCGCGAAAGCCTTTGAGCATACCGCTTCTTATGATATAGCAATAAGAGACTACTATACAGGTTCCGATGGGATAACAGTTAGCATGAGAAAAATAAGCGATTTAAGGTATGGTGAGAATCCTCATCAAAGCGCTTCATTATACGGAGATATTCCATTGGAAAAGCATTCCGGAAAAAAAGAATTAAGCTTTAATAATTATCAGGATATCGAATCTGCAATTGCAATTGTAAAGAATTTCGACCTTCCCGCAACCTCCATTATAAAACACACGGTACCCTGCGGCGCAGCGGTATCGGGTGATGTGTATGATTCGTTTAAAAAAGCCCACAAATCCGATACAATGAGTGCTTTTGGGGGAGTAATTGGTCTAAACAGAGAATTGACAGAGCAGGTGGCTAAAGAAATTTCAAAAAATTTTTTTGAGGTAGTGGCAGCGCCCTCTTTTTCAAAAAAGGCCTTAAAGAAATTGGAGGAAAAACCCAATTTAAGGGTAGTTAAATACAGTAAAAAAGACGACGATCGGGATTTAAGAAAAATAACAGGCGGTATGTTAAGACAAAATGCAGATACATTTGAAAGTGAGGAGTGGAAAACCGTAACTTGTAAAAAACCTTCTGAAGGACAGTTAAAAGACCTTGAGTTTTCCTGGAAAATCGCAAGATTTTTAAAATCTAACGCTATAGTAATTGCAAAAGACGGACAGACTAAGGGTTTGGGAAGCGGTGAGACTGCACGGGTGATGGCAGTTAAAATTGCAATAGAGAAAATGAAGGATTTTTTTCCGGGGGAAGAAAATTTAGTCATGGCATCGGATGGTTTTTTCCCTTTTCCGGATGCTGTCGAAGAGGCTTCCAGGGCCGGGGTGAAGGCGATAGTTCAACCCGGAGGTTCAAAGAATGATGTTAAAGTCATAGAAGCCGCAAATAAGCTGGGTATCAGCATGGTTTTTACAGGCAGGCGACACTTTTTACATTAGGATAAATAAAAAAGGAAGGAGAAATAATGGATAAAAAACAGCTTTTTACACCGGGACCTACAGAAGTTCCCCAGGAAACACTTTTAGAGAGTGCAAAACCTGTAATTCATCATAGAAAACAGGTTTTTAAAGAACTTTTTAGGGAGACAACAGAAAACCTTAAATATGTATTTGCGTCAGAAAAAAGCGACGTGCATATACTTTCATCAACAGGAACGGGAGCAATGGAGGCAGCTGTTTTAAATTTTACTTCTCCCGGAGATTCTGCCGCCGTTATCGTATCTGGGAAGTTCGGAGAGCGCTGGAGGGATTTATGTAAGTCCTTTGATGTAAATGCCGAAATTATTGAATATGAATGGGGGGATTATTGCAAGCCAGATGATGTTAGGAAAGTTATTAAAGAAAAAAATATAAAAGCGGTTTTTGCAACACTCGTAGAAACATCAACCGGTACCGTAAACCCAATTAGAGAATTGGCCGAAGTCACTTCGCAGGCAGGGGTGTTGCTTGTGGTAGATGCTGTAAGCGGACTCGGCTGCGATAGACTTGAAATGGATAAATGGGATGTCGATGTTGTCGTTTCCGGTTCCCAAAAAGCGCTTATGACTCCGCCGGGATTGGGGTTTGTATGCGTGAACTCAAAAGCTAAAGATGCATTACAGGAAAATAAAAGAAAGAATTATTACTGGAATTTGAAAAAATCACAGAAATCCCTTGGTAAAATGCAGACACCCTACACTTCCCCGGTAAACCTGATAAAAGGCTTAAATAACTCTTTAAAGATGATAATTTCGGAGGGGATGGAGGCTGTCTGGGGGCGTCATCAAAAACTGTCCGGTGGCGCGCAGGCGGGAATAGAAGAAATGGGGCTTGAAATATTTTCAAAGTCGCCCGCCGCCGGACTTACTGCAGTTAAGATACCTTCTCCCGATAAGATCGGAGAGAGTTTTACAAAGCATTGTGAAAAAAAATATGGAGTTGTTCTTGCGGGAGGCCAGGCTCATCTAAAAGGAAAAATATTCAGAATTGCGCATATGGGATATTATGATGAGATGGATGTTGTGAAATCTCTTGCCGCCATCGAAGCTACATTAAACGATCTGGGAGAAAGAAATGTCCTTGGATGCGGAGTTAAAGCCGCTTTAGAGAAGTTCAGCGGTAGATGAAAAGTGATTTTTTTAACAAGTATCTTTCCTTAGAAAAAACATTTCATGTAGAAGAAAAGGGGTTTACAAAAGAAAAGTTAAATAACTACGAAACCCTATTTACTCTGGGAAACGGCCTGATAGGCTCCCGTGGCATTTATGAAGAAAACACACCGGGCTCTCAACCTGGAACATTTGTGGCAGGGATTTATGACAGATCAGGAGCTCAGGTAGAAGAGCTTGTAAACCTTCCTAACCCGATTAATATTATGATTGCAGTTGAGGGGGAAAAATTTGACATAGGCACCATGAACTATTTATGTCACAGAAGAATTCTGGATATGAAAAACGGTGTTTTGTTAAGAAGCACAGTATATGAGGATGCCAAAAAAAGAAAATACCTTTATCAGTCGGCAAGATTTTTCAGCATGGCAGATCCTCACATAGGCGCTTTAAAGGTGAAATTGTCACAGCTGAAAGGGTCGGCATCTCTCACAATGGTCAACGGGATTGATGATTCTGTATTTAACAGCGGAGGAATGATGCTTTCAAGGAGAAGGCATTTTGATACAATAAAAGTTGATAAGGAGGGGACTGCCGACTATACTCTTTTTTCAACTCATTCTTATAAAAACCTTGTTTCTTATGCAGATTTAATCCATGTCAAAAAAGGTAGCTCAGGATTATCTTTGATTGACAGGATATACTGGTTTGAATTGAAAAAAGGCCAGAATATCACATTTACAAAATATTTCACAATAGGTGCCGGCAGGGAATATTCGAGAAGGTCGATAAAGTCTTCTGCTATGAGAAAACTGTCTATGGCCGTAGACAAGGGATATGAAAAACTGTTTTCTGAACATAAAGAGGCAATGAGTAAACGCTGGAAAAGGTGCGATGTGGAAATTGAGGGTGATAGTGAAAGTCAGCGAGCTGTAAGGTTTAACATTTACCATATTCTAATATGTACCAGCAGGGAGTACTCCAGTATTAACAGCATAGGCGCAAAAACAATGAGCGGCCAGGGTTACAGAGGACATGTTTTCTGGGACACAGAGTTATATATTCTTCCTTTTCTTATTCATACTCAGCCTGAGATTGCAAAAGAAATACTTATGTTCAGGTGCTCGGCACTGGATGAAGCAAGGGCAAATGCTCGTAAAAATGGTTTCCGGGGAGCGATGTATCCCTGGGAGACAACTGTTAGCGGAACTGAACAAACCCCAAGATATGCAAAGGATGTGGATGGAAGCATTGTTGAAGTCACTACAATGGACTATGAGCACCATATAACGGCAGATGTTGCCTACGGGATATATGATTATTATCAAAACACAGATGATGAAGAATTCATGATAGATCATGCCGTAGAAGTGATTTTTGAAACCGCAAGGTTCTGGAGTGAGAGGGCATCGTATGATTCCTCTGACAATAAATATCATGTGAAAGGTGTCACGGGGCCTGACGAGTTTCATACAAATGTTGATGATAACGCTTTTACAAATTATATGGCTATGTGGAACTTGAGATACGGACGGGAAATATATGAAGAGTTTAAAGATTATCCTAAAATTAAAAACATGATGAAAAAAATAGATTTAAAGGTTTCGGAAGTTCTCAGATGGGGGGAAATGGCTGAAAATTTCGCGGTGCTTCGTTCAAAGAAACTTGGTATAATAAAACAGTTTAGAAACTATTTAAGAAAAAAGGATGTTAGCATATCGGGATATGACAGATATTTTATGCCTCAAGCACCTAAAATTTACGAAACCAGCAGAAGGCTTGAAAAATCCAGATTTATAAAGCAGGCCGATGTGCTTCTTCTTTTTAATCTATTCCCGTCGGATTTTTCAGACAAGGAAAAGAAAAGAAACTACAGTTATTATGTAAACCGGACACTTCACAAGTCCTCTCTGTCGTATTCAATGCATTCATTAATCTCATCACAGATTGCTGAGAGGTTTAATGCATTTAATTTTTTTTGGGGCGCTGCAAATATAGACTTAAAAAATATACCAAAAAATCTTGAAGATGGAATCCATGCTGCAAACCTTGGCGGGGTCTGGCAGGCTGTAATTTTCGGTTTTGCAGGTGTTCGATGCAGGGAAGGAATTCTAAGCATCAATCCTGTGTTGCCGGGGAACTTCAAAAGGATAAGGTTTAGTTTATTTTTCAGGAAATCTTTATTTGAAATTGAAATAAGGGAAAATAAGTCAGTTAGTATAAAGGTTAAGAATTCTGCATTTAGCGATTCAGGATCCAGAGAAATAAAAGTTTATGGAAGAAAAATAAAATTAAAGCCGGGGGAATGTAAGGAAATTAGAAAGGATGGAGGTTTTGGATATATGGAAACAGCAAAAGACATGATAAAACCTGGAAATGATGTATATGTAAAAGAAAATGAACCTGTAAAAGAAGTTGGAAAGATAATACTTGAAAGAAAGGTCTCAAGTATACCTGTTGTAGATGAAAAAATGAAAATTGAGGGGGTTATTTCTGAGAGGGATATTATAAAAGCAGTCTCTTATCGCTCAGATTATGAAAAGTTGAAAGCCAAGGATATAATGAGCAGTAATTACGTTTCTGTAGATTTCAACGAGTCAATAGAAGAAGTAACAAAGGTTTTTACAGGGCATGGTATTAGAAGACTGCCTGTTATTGAAAAGGATAAGGTTATTGGGGTAATAGACCGAAGGGACATAATTGCGGATTATCTGGGCGGATACTACTGATCAAGTATTTTTCCGTTCAAAATATTTTTATATATTTGAAGGTATTTTTTTGCAATAACCTTAGAAGAGAATTTAGTTTCCACCGATTTTCTGCAGTTTTTCCTGTTTATTTTATCTATATTTTTTAAGGCTTCTATGAGTTCTAATTCGGTAGAGGCAATATAACCGTTCATTCCGTTTTTGATTACTTCAGACGCTGCGCCCTTTTTAAGAGCAATAACCGGCGTTCCGCAGGCCAGTGATTCAAGCATCTGCATTCCAAAAGGGTCATCCCAATGGTTTATATGGATTGTTGCGGCTGCTTTTTTATACATGTCGTACCTTGCTTCAGGCAGTAATTCTTCACTGAATTGAAGACTCAAATTTATTGTTTTGGATTTAAGCCACGGCTTGATTTCTTCTTTGTATGTTTGCCTGTTGTCTTTTTGCATAATCGCAACAAGTCTTATTCCGGCCGCTTTGGAAACCCTGCTAGCCAGTTGAAGTTCTTTAAAATGCTGATGGTATCCCATAAAAAGAAGGTAATTGTTCTTTTTTGATGTCCATTCTATTTTTTCTGTATTGATTGACTTATATACCGTATCGATAAAATTAATGCTGGGTGAAATTCTTGAAAAAAGAACTTTCTGATAGTCGCATACAGAGACAAAGTAGTTACTGGGTTTATGGGATATGTTTTTTATTTCTTTTACCGTTTTTTCTGAAGGCGGGCCGTATACGGTATGAAGCGATGGTACGGGGTTTTCGTATTCTCCCGATAATGTGAAGTTATGTATTATATCGGCCCCCAGGTTGACTGCCTTTACAGAAGCATACTTTGTAAGAATCTGTTTAATGTAATTTCTTGTATCTTCATCATAATCGTGAAAGTTGGTTTTTGATCTGTTATACGGGTAGTGCTCAATAGGTGATGTTACCGATGAACCCCGTGGCGCAAAGAGCAGGGTGTCTTGGTTCATTGAATGGAATTCTTCACATAAATCAGTTATTGTGGATTCTATGCCTGCGCTTTTGTGTGCAGGTAATGTTCTCCAAGGAGGAGCAATTATTGCTATTTTCATTTTTTATCTCCAAGTATTTTCTTATATACTGATATGTAATCTTCAGCCATCTTTTCTACCGAAAAATATTTTTCAATATGTTTTCTGCAGTCCTCAGGATTAATTTTATCAATATTTCTTAAGGCTTCAATAAATTCTTTTTCGTTATTTACTACAAAACCGGTAACACCGTCTTTTATTACTTCAGGTGCCGCCCCCCGGTTTAGTGCAACAACAGGCGTACCGGAAGCCATTGACTCTATCATAACAAGTCCGAACGGTTCTTCCCACTGGCTTGTGAAAAGGGTGCATTTCGCTTTTTGGTAAAGTTGGAATTTGAAGTTATGAGGGGGTTCTTCATAAAGCTTTAAGGATAGATTTTTAGGAAACTCCCTCATAAGAGGCTGAATGTTTTTAGAAAAAAAATCCTTTTCAAACTGTTCGCTCATTTTTACTATCATAACCAGCGGTTTTTTGAGTTTCCCTGCTACTTTTATAGCCATATCCGGGCCTTTTTCCCAGTTTATTCTTCCGACAAAAAGGAAGAAATCCTCCTTATTGGCGGTCCATTTTGTTTTATGAATATCAATGGAGTTGTAGACGGTTTCCGTAAACCTTATCTTTTTACTTAAAGTAAGATATATTTTACGCTGTCTGTTAGAAATTGACACAAAATAATTATTGGGGTTTTTCGTGAGTTCTGTGCATCGGTCAACGGCCCCTTCGGTTCCGGGGCCGTGAAGCGTATGAACTGCCGGAAGATGCGTTATGTTTGTTGAAAGCGTATGGTCATGTATAATGTCTGCGCCCATATATGCAGACATGCTGTATGCATATTTTCCGCAGAGTTCGCTTGCCAGCAGCTTTACGTCAAGTGGAGAAGCCAAATTTAAATTAACGCTATTGTCTTCTATGTATTTGAATAATTTAGAGCATGCTGTTTTTGTATCTCGGGGAGCAAACAGCAGGACCTCATGGCCAAGGCGACACAGGCCTTCTACCAGATTATATATAACCAGTTCCGTTCCTCCGTATCCTTTTGGCGGGATAGGTATAAACGGAGGTGCAATAATTCCTATTCGCATTCTTGATTACTACTCCTTGTTTATTATACATAGGTTAGATTATTAAATACTTTATGTCAATACAATTCAAACAAAATGAAAAAAGGTTATTTAAATCGATTTATTTTTTTTTAATAAAGAATATGTTATTATTTTTTAAAATAGGGAAGGGAGGAAAGCAGGATGATTATAAATTCACAATTGCTTGAAGAAACAGCGTTACAAATGGCGGAAAGCATTGAGGCGGGGAAATTTAAGAAGGCGGTTTATTTAAGTCGCCAGCTATCGCCTTCAAGAGCTGCATATATTCTTGAAGGGACGGAACCTGAAAAGGCAGGGCAGTGCCTGTTGAAGATGGATAAAAATTATGCGGGAAGGGTTCTTTCCAGGATGTCGATGGATTTCGCATCCAGTGTTCTTGAAACTCTTCCCTATCCCATTAAAGTAAAAATAGTTAACAATATTCCGGCTGACAATATTTTAGCGATACTTGAATCTCTTGATGAAGAGGAAGAAAAAAAACTTACGGGGCAACTTGAAAAAAAAATTCAGGATCATATTAGGAATATAAAAAATTACCCGGAAAACAGCGCGGGGCGCCTTATTTCGCCTTATTATGTTTCGGCATATGGACACCAAACCGTTAAAGAAACAATGGAAAGCATTCTATCCGCACCGCCGGAAATCGAGCATACGCCTTATGTTTATGTGCTTGACAATAAGAATAGGCCTGCCGGGGTTATTTCAATAAAGGATCTTCTTAGAGCTGAGAAAACGAGGCCGGTTAAAGACGTGATGAACCCGGCATTGGTAACGGTTTCGGTATCAGATAGCGATCATCAGGCTGCAGCTATAATAAGAAACCGCAAGTTAATGATGCTTCCGGTAGTAGACGGTAATGGGCAAATAGCAGGGGTAATAACCTTTGACGATGCTATGAGGGTGCTGTCAAACGAATCGGCGCAGTTGATTACGTCCCATTCTGCCGTTTCCCCCGAAGAGTCATTTTTCACACCGCCTGTTAAGGCGGTAAGGGGAAGGCTGCCGTGGATGGCGGCAAATGTGTTTCTAAACCTGGGGGCGGTGGCTGTAATCACCGGTTTTGAAGAAACAATTGCCAGGGTGGCTATACTTGCGGCTTTTATACCTATGATAACTGATATGGGGGGCAATGTCGGGATACAGGCTCTTTCTGTTGCTATAAGGAGCATAGCCATGGAGGAGGCCAGGATAAGTGATTTTAAAAAAGTAATAAAAAAAGAGGTTGCTGTAGGTATGATGAATGGCCTGGCGCTGGGACTTTTGTTTGCTTTTGTAGCCTTTTTTATGCGCGGGAACCCTTATTTGGGGCTTGTAGCGGGTGCGGCTCTCGGTATAAATGTTCTGGTGGCAGGGTTTGTTGGAGGAACACTTCCATTCTTGATAAAGTCACTTGGAAAGGATCCTGCAATGATGACAGGACCGGTTCTTACCACAATTACAGATATAACCGGTGTAAGCATATACCTGGGGCTTTCAACTGCTTTTATCGCCTTGCTTGCATAGAATAGATATTTATAAAACTTGGGATTTTAATTTCGAAAGAAGTGATATGTGATAACAATCCCGGTGGTATATCCTATGGTCATACCGCCTACTACGTCCATAAAATAGTGTGAGCCGAGTATGATTCTTGAAAAACCTATTAAAACAGAAAAAAAGAAAAAAAGCAGCGATGCCCAGTAGGATGAGAGGTATCCCCATAAAGTGCCGGCTGAAGAGAATGCATCCGTTGCATGCCCCGAGGTAAATGACTGGTACCTGGATCTTCCGGTGAAAAAACGGTATTGAAATCCTCTTCCCGGCCGGGACCTTCCAATCGCTATTTTGAATCCTCCGTTAATAATTATTGTAGCTATAAGCTGGACAAGAATATAAACAAGTCCGAGTTTCAAGACCTTTTTTCTTTTTGTAAAAATTCCGGTAAGAATAAGACATACAAAAAGGGTGTGATATAAGTGAATCCCGTAGTTTGAAATAAACCTGAAGATCGATTTTACCCAGGGGTTTTCTTTTCCGAATACTCTTATTCCACGGGAAATATTATAATCACCAAAAACAAATACGAGTATATTTGAAAAAATAAGTGTAAGTGCGATAATTGAAAGACCGATTAAAAGCTTTGCTGTTTTTATGTCAATTGCAGACTTGAGTAAAAGTTTTAATTGAGCTGAATTAAAACTCTGAGGGTTTTTTCGCCTATAGAAAATATCTTTTATTTTCATTTTAGGGGGCAGGTTAGAAAGAATATCAAATAAAACTGTGAAACTTCTCAATTCGTGGTGGCTTTTGTAAAGAAAAAATTCTTTTAATTTGGATGTTTTTCCGCCGAATATTCTGCTCATGGGCTCTTTTACTCTGGCGTGTTTGGGCAGCCGGATAGCTGCAATTTTATTGGCGGTTTTAATTAAGGCTCTTTTCTGTACTGGAAGTTTTTTTTGGTTTTTATGGTGGCCTGCAACAAAATCATTTTCATTTAGGTGCTTGTAGAATATTCCCGGTAGATGTAAAAAGTTTTCGTCCAACGAGTCAATAACTATAAATTTTTCCGTATAGACGAAGCATAGTGTTTTCAGCACTGAAGCGCTATATCCCGATATATTTCTTATATTCAAGGGGTCCTTATCAACTTTGTTTATATTAAATTCATTTATATTTGTTGAAATTTTATTTGTCTTATTATTAAAGAGGTATATTTTAGATAAGTTTAAATGTGTTTTCTCAAGAAGATTTTTATATGCCTTTTCTGATGACACAATTATGCTTGAGCCAGGGTAAAACTCACTCAGCTTAGATATGAAACGGCTAAGGTTATTTTTACCCGGGGCTGTTTCTGTGATAAGTATTGTTAAATCATCATAGTTCATTTTTCTAACGGTATAATTTTAATTATCATAAATCAGTAAATAAGTCAATTGTGGTTGTATTTGAGTAAGAAATTGTGTATATATAATATATAATGAATATAGTGAATTAAAGGAGGTGATTTATGAAGGTTAAAATTGATGAAGAAGCATGCATAGGCTGTGATTTATGTTCCCAAACAGTTCCGGATGTTTTTGAAATGAGCGATGAAGTAGCGGTTGTTATTCAGGATCCGGTTTCCGCAGAGAATGAAGATGAAGTAAAGGACGCAGCGGAGAGTTGCCCAACGGATGCTATAGCTGTGATTGAATGATAAAAAGTGAAACACCCCGCCTGTTTTTACAATAAAGCAGAAGATAATAAAGTTTTTTGCAAGCTGTGTCCTCATGAATGCAAGATTAAAAATGGCAGGTACGGGATGTGCCGGGTAAGGAAAAATATTGAGGGTGAGCTCTACAGCATGAATTACGCAGATGCCGTGGCTTTTAACACGGATCCGATAGAGAAAAAACCTTTGTATCATTTCCTGCCCGGAACACTTTCGTTTTCTGTAGCTGCAGCCGGTTGCAATCTAAGGTGTGATTTCTGCCAGAACTGGAGGATATCTCAGCATAAACCATATGAATGTTTTAAGAGTATATCAACTACGCTGTATCCGGAAGAAATTGTTGAAAGAGCCGACATGAGAGGAGCAGAAAGCATATCTTATACATACAGCGAACCCGCCATCTTTTTTGAATATGCCTATGAAACATCTAAGCTCGCTCATCAAAAAGGCTTGAAAAACATTTTTGTTACAAATGGCTTTATTTCGCTTGATGCTATTGAAAAAATCAGTCCGTATTTGGATGCAGCAAACGTGGATTTAAAGTATTTCAGCGAAGGTTTATATGCAGATAAAAGCGGAGGTGAATTGAGGCCGGTTCTTGATTCAATAGAAAAAATGAAAAAACTTGGTGTCTGGATAGAAATAACAACACTTATAATTCCCGGGGTGAATGATTCTCCGGATGAATTTAATAAAATTGCTTCTTATATAGCTTCACTTGATAAGAATATCCCCTGGCATATATCACGCTTTTTCCCCGATTACAAGTGTAAATATAAAAAGCCGACGCCATATGAGAGCATGAAGAAGGCTGCAAAATCGGGGAAAGAAGCGGGATTAAAGTATGTTTATATGGGAAATGTAAATAAGGCTGCGATAACTTGTTGCCCGGCCTGTTCGAGCGAGCTTATTCAAAGAGCCGGATTTGACATTACAGAAAACAGGATTTCGGAAAAGGGAAGCTGTCCCGATTGCGGGGAAATTATAAAAGGGGTTTGGGCATAAAATAAAAACCATTATGCCTTTTAAATGATTAAAAAACCCAGATCTTTCGGAATTAAAATGTTTCCTTTGTAATTCTTTCTAATTTCTTTTATTATTTCTTCCATCTTATAACTATGTTCTCCGGAAAAATGTACAGGAACAAGTTTCTTTATATTATTTAACGATGCGATTTTACCAAGTTCCAGGGCTGATGTATGTGTGTTGTCTAAAAACGGCATGGACTTTTTGTGTCTTGAGGGAGAAAAGCAGTCATGTATTAGACAGTCGGCATTTAAGTACCGTTTCTTCCTTCCGGGTAATGGTCCTGTATCCGACGTATATATGGTTTCGTTTTTGTTTTCTTTGAATAAAAATCCGGCTGATTCGTCTGTGTGCATTGTTTTGAATGTTTCAATATCAAGTTCATCTATATTTTTTCTCAATCTTTTAATGTTGCCTCGTAGATTGAATAGGCTTAAAAGGGTTTTTATTTTTTTTATGGTTTTATCCGGAGCATATATGGGGGGAGGTGTCGCGTATGGAGCGAAAGAATGAATTAATGACGGCAGACCGTACAGGTGATCAGGATGGGAGTGGGAAATTAAGATTGCATCAATATTCAGAAAGTTAAACGAGGCTCTGGCCAGTTTATGTACAATTGAGCCGGGGCAGTCTATAAGGACTCTTTTCCCTGAATACTTTACGAAAACGGCAGTATTATCACGTTCTGCAGTGGCTATTGCCGAGCTTGTTCCTAAAAAAACTATTTCCATAAAGTTATTCTATTTATTTTTTTAAGAGTGTAAAATAGAGTGAATTTGCAGTTGATAAGTCATAAAGTATAAGTCCGGCTCGGCTTCAATTTTTGCAAAAAAATGAGGAAATAGGTATAATTCTATTATGATTATAGAAATACCCGGAGAACTTGAAAGATTTGGCGCAAATATAATATATGAGCTTCAGCGCGTAATGCTGCTTGATTCCGGCTTGCGTAAGAAGTCTCCCGAAAAGGAGTCAATAAGCCTTCCATATTATAATATCTCTTATGAAGAATCGTATGCGATAGAAGAAAAAATGGCAATAGTTGTCCCTGTAAGAGATGTACCGCTTAAGCTTATTGAAGGAGTTCTTTTTGCCGTGCCGCATCATTGTGAGGTTATCGTGGTGTCAAACAGCAGCAAGGAGCCGGCTGACAGATTTATAATGGAGAAAAAGCTTGTTGACAATATTCGAAAGACGACAGGAAGGCCGATAACAATTGTATATCAGAAAGATAAAAAAATTGCCAGAGCCTTAAAAGAAGCCAATTATACCGAAATACTGGATAAAAAGGGAATTATAAAAGATGGCAAAGGCGAGGGGATGGTTCTTGCCATGGCGCTTGCAAAGATATCGGGAAAGAAATATATCGGGTTTATTGATGCTGATAATTATTTCCCGGGTTCGGTGCATGAGTACATTAAGGAGTATGCAGCGGGGTTTTCCATAAGTGAATCAAGGTTTTCAATGATAAGAATATCCTGGTATAACAAGCCGGAGATATCCAGAAATAACCTTTTTTTCACGAAACAGGGCCGATCTTCAGTGGTTACAAACAAATTTCTAAATAAACTGATAAGTTACTATACCGGTTTTGAAACGGAGATTATAAGGACGGGAAATGCCGGTGAGCATGCACTATCAACGGATCTTGCAATGGTTCTCGGGTATTCATCGGGTTATTCAATCGAAACATATCATTACATAAGTCTTATGGAAAAATTCGGCGGATTGGAAAAAGTTCCTGAAAAAAGAGTAATGAATGACTTTATTGAAATTTTCCAGGTAAATTCAAGGAACCCTCATTTTCACCAGAAGAAGGGTAAAAATCATATAAATAACATGATAAAAGATTCCCTAAAAGTGATGTATCATTCTCATGTGTGTCCTGACCCGCTCAAAAAAGAGATAATTCAGGAGCTGACATCACGAAATGCATTAAAAAAGGAGGAAAAACTGGAGAAAGGCATATATTATCCTCCTCTTTCCAAATTAAACTACAAGGCTTTTGAAAAAAATCTGCCTGAAGAATTAATTACAACTCTGAAATCCTGAAGCAGAATGAAGATAGTTTTTACGGATTTAGACGGAACTCTAATAGATTTCAAAAATTATTCATTTGAGGAGTCTCTTCCCTCGGTTGAAAAGTTAAAAAAACATTCAATTCCGTTAGTTTTTGCCACTGGTAAGACTCCTGCGGAAAATGAGTATTACCAGAATGTTTTCTGGTTGCACCAGCCTTTCATTACAGAAAACGGCTCTGCTGTTTACATTCCAAAGAAATACTTTGATTTTAAATACGGATATTCCAGGGAATGGGGTAAATATAATATAATTGAATTGGGTGTTTCATACAAGATAATTAAAAAAGCCATGAGAGAAATAAGAGAGAAGACAGGCTGCAATATAAAGGGCCGCAAGGAGTTGACTGCTGAAGAAGTCGCTAAAGAAGCGAATATGTCTTATGAGCTTGCCGAATTGGCCAGGAGAAGGAAATACAGTGAAAGTTTTTCCTTCGAGGGGAATATGGAAGTTGTCAGAAAAGCGGCTTCGAAATATTCATTGACGTTAGTGCACGGTGGTAAGTATATGAATCTTATAGGGTCCGGTGCGGACAAGGGTAAAGCCGCAGGTTTGCTTATTGGTTTATATAAAAGAAAATGGGGTGATACTGTAACCTACGGTATAGGAGACAGCGAAAACGATATTCCCTTACTCAGGTCAGTTGACAACCCTATTTTAGTAAGCGCCAAAAGGGTTTATGATGAGAAATTTTACCTGACTTCTTCAACAGGCCCTTCTGGTTTTGCCGAAGCGGTGGAGGATGTTATACTTCGGGAGCCTGAAAAGTGTCATTAGTTTCAACGTTTTTTGAGACCCGCGCATAATTATCAATCATCCTGTATAAGTGCATAAATGAAAAATCATAGCCTTTCAGGGCAACGTTAGTAGTATACCACAGAACCCTGGCTACCCAGAGTTTGAAAATGAGCTTTCTCCAGTCTTTGTCTCCTTGAACAAAGTTCTCGAGCATAGTTTTATAGGTTTTATACCATGCCGCATCATCCATAAAGTCAAAAATTGGGATCTCTTTATTCTTTTTCATGTTGTCTCTTACTTCCCCGGGAAAAAACTCAAGGAGCTCAAATTGTTTCTCAGTCCAGCCCTGCTTAAGGAGCAGGAGGGTTTTTTGTATGTCAAATCCCAGCTTGTGTTCAACCTCATTTGAAACGCTGGATGCGTGCTCTATTCTGTGTTTTATGTGCTTGATTTTCTTTTTTTTATCCTTCAGATTATAAATAACACAGAAACATTCGTAAAGCATTGATTCAAGGGAATCAAGCCCCGGATAAAGCGAATGACTTTTTCCTTCGCTCATATAAGCTTCATACATTGAAAACCGGTTCTTAATCATTTTGTAGGTGTAAATTGTGTCAATGCCCCAGTCTGATTGAATTATTACATCCTTATCCGAAATTAACTTCTCTGCCACTTTTTTTTCCATCAGAAGTTCGCCGCCCAGGGGCTGTTCGATAAAAGGAAGCTGAGAATCCGGAAAGAGTATTGAAAAACCGGTTTTCGTAATCATCCATGTTATCATAGCATCTGTTCTGGCGCGCGGAAAGTAGTGCCGTACAACGTCAAACCCCATATTGGCAGAGCGTTCTGATTCAAGGACCCATTTATATGAAAAGTTTTTTATGTCGGCGTCATAAAAGTGAATCCTCCTGCAGTTGGAGTTTTCCACGAAATATTTTAATGCGGTATTCATTCCGTCTCCTTTACCGGGCCTTTTGCTTCCAAGGCGCTCCTGGACCTTAAAAGTAATGTTTTTATCTTTTAAGCAAGGATCCTGCATAACTTTTTTCTGTGCTTTCTTGTAACACTCGTTTTTCTCTGCGCCTACGCATAGAACCTCATTAACAACCGGGAGCGATGCAGCAGTGCGTATGTTGTTTACGAATACGTCAACATCTTCAACCTTAAACGGAAATGATACGAGGCTTGTGTTTTTGTTCATTTTACTCTCCTTATTTTCCTATCTTCATCTATTTCAATAACTACGTCCGACTTTTCTCCAAGGGTTTTTTGTATGTTTATAATCCATCGTTCGTAATGGTTTATGAAGTCAACTATTTCTTTTTCTTTCATTGCGCTTTTGCCCTTCTTTCTTAGCTCTTTTTCCTGCTCTTCTCTTTGTTTATAGACTGTTTTTATGCCATCTATTTTTATCATTATCAGAAATCCGATGTATTTCCATAGCTTCGGATAATCTTCTTTGAGCCTTTTGTTGATATATTTTCTTGTCCTGCCGTTTGGAGAGTCTGATTTTTCCAGAATGTTGAAAGGGCGTTTAAGTTCGCTGTCAGGAATCGGTTCCTGACAGATATTCCAGCCTTCAAGTATGATTATATCCGGGGAACCCTTGAATATTTCCCATTCATTTGCCGGAGCCCTGTCCCCCCTGCCGTTTTTTAGCCACTTGTTAAAGCGTGGCAGGGGGGTTTCTGACCCTTCTTTTGCTTTCAGAAGGTTATTAAGTGTTTTTAAGGCTAGAGGTATGTCATGGGTTCCCGGTCCTCTAACGTCCAAAAGCTTTTTATCGTTAGCTTCGCTTTTTCTTCTGTTATATGTCCAGTAAAAGTCGTCTATAGAGAGGGTAACCGTATTGATGTCATTTTTTCGAAGGTGATGTTTTATTTTTCTGCATAGTGTTGTTTTTCCGCAGCCGGGAGGACCGTTGATACCCGTAACCTTCTTTTCTTTTGCAGGGCGATTTATAAGCAAGCGGGAAAGACTTTTATATGAATCTTTTAATTCTTTCCCTTTTAGATTTTCCGGAAGTTGATTTTTCATTTCCTCTTTTCTTATAATAATATAAAAAACAATCTATTTTCAATATGTCGGTAAATTGAAAATAATTAGTTTAAATACTATACTTGTAATAAGTAAGAAGAAAAATTAGGAGGGCAATATGAAATCCATAGTAATGTCAGCAGCGTTCTTATTGTTGTTTCTGTTTTTTGCCGCATGTACGTCCGTAAAGGATACTCGGAGACCGTCTCCTGAAAAGGAGTATACGGATTTATTCAGGGAGGAAGAAAATAAAGAAGTTCCGGACGCCGAGCAGAAAAGACAGGAAGCTGACGATGAAATAGCGAAGGAATATGAAGAAACCGATATAACAGATGAGGATATTAAAAAATATATAGAGGCTTCACGTAATATTCAAAAGGTCGCTGTAGAGATCGATGAGAAAATTGATGAAATTGTAGGGCAATACGGTCTGGAGCTGGAAAGGTTTAAGGAGATAAGAGAGGCAAAGTATCAGGGAAGAGATATGGAGCTTGACGACGAGAAAAGGGAAATGTTCAAAATTGCCCAGCGAGATGTAGAAGAAATACAGCCGGAACTGCACAAAAAGCAGGAAAGAAAAATAAAGGATGCAGGATTGGATTTCCAGAGGTTTCAGGAAATATCAATCAGTGTTCAGCAGAACCCTGCGGTAAGGCAAAGATACATAGAGCTGGCAAAGTAAAAAAAGAATATAAGGGGAGAAGTACATGAGGAAATCAGCAGGATTTTTGTTTGTGGTTATTTGTTTTTTGATGTTTGCTTGCGCGGCCAGGGAGCTTGAACATGAAGAAGTTGATACGGACATGGCACTGGATATTTATGAAGAAGATATAAGCGAGGAAGACCTTAGAGAATATACGCGTATTACAGAAAAAGCTCAGAATGTAGCTGCTGATATTCAAAATACAATGATATCAGAAATAGAAAATGCCGGCTTGGAGGTGGAGAGGTTTCATGAAATAGACAGGGCTCAACTGCAGGCTCTTGATATTGAAGTTTCTGAAGAAGAGATGCAGAGGTATTCACAGGCAAGTGAAAAGGTGGAGGAGCTTCGGGAAAAGAATAAAAGAAAGCAGGAAGAGGTCATAGAAGACTCGGGAATGACGCTTGAAAGATATGAGGAAATTTCAGCATCGCTTCAGTATGATGAGGAACTTTATCAAAAATACATGTCAATACGCGATGAAGGTAAATAATCAGAAAAAGGAATTGGAAAAAAGCTGATGGCTGAATTAAAAAGATTCGGAATTTCAGCTGATAAGTATCTCGTTGAAAAATTTGATGATTATGTTAAGCGAAGGGGATACTCCACAAGATCCAAAGCGATTGAAGACATAATACGCGATTCATTGAAGAAGGAAGCAGTCTCCGCTGATAAGAAAGCTAACGGGGCAATAATAGTTGTATATAATCATCATAAACGGAATCTTGTTTCAAAAATCGTTGAGATACAGCACGGATTTCACGGAGTAGCAATCTGCAACCAGCATATACACCTGGATCACAATAATTGCATGGAAATAATAATTGTAAAGGGAACCGGAAAGGAAATGCAGCATTTAACAAATAAGCTAAGGTCTCAGAAGGGGGTTAAATTTGCCTCGTTGACGGTTGCCTGTCTTGAAGAATGCAGGCCCGAACATACTTTGAATACTTAAAAATATCTTAAAGAACAATCCATATTGCAAGTAGAAAATAAACTCCAAGGCCTATAACATCTATTGCGGTTGTGATTAACGGGCCGGTTGAAATAGCGGGGTCGATATTATGTTTATGAAAAAAAATAGGTAGAAAAACTCCCAGTACGGTTGAAATAGCCAGAGCAAGAGCTATCCCTAGTCCGCTGGCCCAGGCAATACTGGAAGTATACCGGTAGTTTGCAGCGATCCACAAAAGGATCCCGAATCCTGCGCTCATCAGCAACCCGGAAAGAAGCTCACCAGATGCTATTTCATGCCAGTTATGTTCTGCCCTGTTTAATGCCAGCCGCCGAACCACAACTGTTGAGGACTGCACTCCCACGTTTCCCCCCATATCCATGATTATTGGTATAAATACCGCAAGCGCCGCAACTTCGGCCAGAGTTCCTTCAAATATACCAATTATTACTGCGGCTGCTAAGCCGCCGGCAAATGATGTCATAAGCCACAGCCAGCGTGTTTTAACAGACTTAAGTATGCTTTTCGGTTCAAAGTCAAGCACCTCGGTTCCTGCTTTTATGGCGATGTCTTCATTTAATTCTTCATGGATTACATCTACGATATCATCAATTGTGATTACACCTACTAATTTGTCATCGTCATCTACAACAGGAGCCGAAAGAAGATCATAATGAGCGAATATATTTGCCACCCGTTCCTGGTCTTCTTTTTCATTGATCTTTATTCGATCGACAGTCCGGGTAATGTCTTTAATTTTTACATCGGGGTCTGATGCAATCAGTTTTTGCAGAAGTATTCCAGCTAAAAGATGTCCGGAAGAATCAACGGAATATACGGCATAAATGTTACGCTGATGTTCTTTATCAACGGAGTCCTGTATTTTTGCAAGCGCCTCTCTGGCTGTCATTTCCGGGGAGAGCGTTACAAAGTCGGTGGTCATCTTACCGCCCGCTGTGTGTTCCTCGTATTCCAGGAGGTCTCTCACGTCCCGGGCCTCTGTCCTTTTCATTACCGACAGAAGGCTTTCTGCTTTATATTCCGGAAGTTTGGCAAAAAGATCGGCGCGGTCGTCCGGGGCCATTGAATTAAGGGTTTGAGATATCTGTGAAGTGTTTAAATTGTCAAGGAGTTCTTTCTGATACTCCAAATCGAGCTTCTCGAATACTTCGCTTTGGAAATCTCTGCTGATTGATTCAAAAAGCCCAACTCTTTCCTCAGTGTTAAAATGATGCCATATCTCAGCCAGGTCAACCGCCTGCAGGCGGTCGAGAGCGGATTCTATCTCCTGGGAATTTGATTTCAGTAGGCGTTTAATTGATTTGACGGGAGTTCTTCTTCTTAATTTCATAAAAGGATCCTTGTTGCAAGAATAAAATATACACCCAATCCCAGCACATCAATTGCTGTTGTAATTATAGGCCCGGTAGCTACCGCAGGGTCAATGCTGAATTTTTTGAATCCTAAAGGCAGAATTACACCTGTAAAAGCTGCAAGCAGCATAACAGCTCCAATTCCCCCGCCTGTTACGAGCCATAATCTCGACATTTCTGAAAAAGAACCGTATCTTATATGAGATACTGCAGCCAGCAGGGCGGCATAGATAAGACTGAGAATAAAGCCTGTTGAGAATTCTCTTAAAAAGATACGGAGAATACCGGTGGGGGCTATTTTTTTAAACGCAAGCCATCGGACAACAACCGTTGATGATTGAACCCCGATAGTACCTCCCATATGCATTATTACCGGGATAAATGCAGCCAGGGCAACTGCCTGTTCAAGAGTCTGCTCGTAAGCATCTATTATTCCACCAGCTACAATTCCGCCTATCCAGGCAAGTAGCAGCCAGGGAACCCTTGTTTTCAGCTTTCCGGAAAGTTTCTGTCTGTGAAAATCTTCTGGATTAACACCTGCCATAAAGGCAATGTCTTCTTCAGCTTCGTCTCTTATTACATCTATTACATCGTCGATAGTAATGATTCCAACAAGCCTTTCATTTTTATCAATAACTGGCGCTGAAAGCATATCATAACGGGTAAAAAGCGCCGCTACTTCTTCAATATCCGTGCCGGCAAGAATTTTTATGTTCTTTACATCCCTGGAAATGTCAGAGATTTTTTCTTCAGGGTCAGCGGTAATAAGGTTCATGATGGAACAGGCTCCGGAAACACGTCCGCTATTATCAACTGAATATACCGCATTTATATTTCTTTGGCGCTCTTTAGGTATGGAGCCCTGTAGGTTAAGAAGGGTTTCCCTGGCGGTCATATCTTCATTTACTCCTGCATATTCTGTGGTCATTACACCGCCGGCGGTATCCGGCGCGTATAACATCAGGTTTTTTGCATCGCGGGCCGCTTCCGGCCCCATGGCCGCAAAAATATCTTTCAGCCGGCCAGGTTTTTGTCCTTCAAGTAAATCAGCTCTTTCGTCAGGAGCCATCAGGTTGATGATTTCGGCCAGCTCTGATGAAGAAAGGTATGAGGTTATTTCTTCCTGAAATTCTTTTTCCAAACGGCCCAGCAGGGATGCCTGCCGCTGAGGTTTTATAAGTGAAAAAAGAATATGCCGGTCGTGCTCTGAGAATTCTTTCCAGGCCAGAGCGATATCGACAGGCTCCATTTCATTAAGGATGTACCTCAACTCTCTTCTGTCCCTTTTGGACAGATAATATTTTAGATCCTGTGTCAGTAATTTTGCCAGATTCATCGGTTTTTAATTTTAATTATTTTTATCATATTAATAATTTCAAAATTACGGTTTGTTGTCAAGTTTCCCTTTTGACCTTTTTTTCTGATGAAAAATTCTTGAAATTGCTCCTGCAGATTTTGCAGATAAAATTTTATCCATTGCATTTTCCCTGTGAAGCGGGCCTGCGAGATAAGCGAGGGCTTTAAGGTGAATCTCTGGTGTTGCGTCTCTTGGACTCAGAAGGATGAAAAGAACCCGGGCTTTCTCTGTTGTATATGTCGTTTTCCAACCATTTTTATTTATCCCTAAAAATGCTGTTGATGAATTTATTCCGGTTATGTGCGCATGAATAAGGAGAGCTCCAGGGGTAAGTTCCATGGGTTCTTTGGAATTTTCTCCTGTGAGTTGCCTTGTAATTTCCATCACTGGAGCTAAATTATGTCCAAAACCGCAAGAAAGAAGAAGGTAGACAGCTTTTTTAAGTTCTGTGTTTTTAAGGTTAGGTTGTATATGGTGCGGAGGAAGCAGCGTTTTGTATTCGGAAGGATATACATCCGGGGATATAATAGATTTTGAGCAGGGCCGTTCGGGTGGATAGAGAACCACTAAGTTTATGTCTTTTATTTTTTCTGTTATAATTCGGGGCATTTTACTGAGAAGCGGCTGCCAGGCAATTCTGCCTTTGCGCACACTAAGAAGAACAAGAAGCTCATCTTTTTTTTTTATATTGTTTTTAATAAAAACAGGTGTGTCATTCCAGTTTGTAATGCTCAGTTCTTCGGTCTTGATTTTTGTCTGGTTTTTCTCAAGGATACTTCGAATATGTCTACGGGTATCCGGTATGGCTGCAATTGACATTGATACTCCCATCTGCTGCGCAAGTGTTATTGCCGAATTCACAGCTGTTGTGAAGCCGGGCTGGTATTCGAAAAGGGGAGGAACAGCAAGAATAATTCGTTTAAAAGTGTTTACTGGATTAATACAACGGCTTATCAGCAGCATTTGAGTGCTGTCGGTCTTTACGCTGTCAAGGATATGTCCGAATGTCCGTGAGTGAGAAGAGACAGATCCTTTCCATCCGGCAATTATAGTTGATATTCTCAGGTCTGTGGAAGCCTGTTTTATGCCTGAGGCGACATCCAGGGCGGATCTGGTTACGGGGGTTACCGGAACATCTGCAGAGAGCGCCTTGACCACGGCTGAACCGAGCAGTTTTTCTGCCTCGGCTATTCGCTCTTCTGTTTTATCTCCCGATTGTACAACTGTTAACGGGTAAAGAGGTTCGTGTGAATCTTTTTTTCTCATCATCATGGCAAGACTCATCAGCTCTTCTGCGGTATGTGGATTTGCGAGCGGTATAAGTATGCGTTGAGATCTTCCCGTAGAACTGTATGGCTTATTTTCTTTTGAAAGAGCTATTTTTCTTGCATATTTATCTGTCAGCCATGATCCGGATAGGCTGGTAATCAGTATCATAATAATTGTTCCTGTCAATACCGGTTCCGTGAATATGCCTATGTTATACCCCACGAGTACAGCTGCCAGGGTTGCGGCGGCCTGGTTGACAGTGAGTCCATATATAAGCATGCCTTCATTTTTAGTGTATGAGAGAATTTCTTTAGTCATAAGTGCTGCCAGAAATTTGGTTGTCATTCCGGCAGTTACCATTGAAAGAGCGATGAAGGCCGCAGTGCCGCCAGTAAGGAGAAGGTTTATATTCACCAGCATCCCCACTGATATTAGGAAAAACGGTATAAATAAGGAATGTCCCACAAACTGTATCCGATTCATTAGAGTGCTGTTTTCCGGAATCAATCTGTTTAGTACGAGGCCCGCTAAAAAGGCGCCTATTATAGGTTCAAGGCCTGCTATGTGTGCCATATGAGAGCTCAGGAAAGCTGCTCCCAGAACCCCTGTAAAAGCGACTATGCCATCGGAAGCGATATTTCTGAAGAACCAGCGGCATATTCGGGGAAGGATTATTATGGCGGCTGCAATGTAGATAATCATGTGCATCGAAAGCTGTATCCAGAAAGATATGCCGGTGCTTCCTTTATGGGAAGCTGCTATTACAGCCAGAACCAGCAGTGCTGCAGTATCAGTAAACAAAGTTCCTCCTATGGTGGCGGTAACGGCTCTTTGTTTAGTTAATTCCAGACGGCTGGCTATGGGGTATGTAATAAGAGTGTGAGAAGAAAACATAGTTGATAAGAGTACAGCAGCCGGCCAGGAAAAGTTTAGTAGATAACGGCCCATAAGAGTGCCAAGAATAAGAGGGATGCTGAATGTCAGTATGCCGAATATAATGCTGTGGTTTTTATGTTTTTTGAACTGTATGAGATCTAGTTCCAATCCTGCAAGGAACATTATATACAAAAGACCTACTGTACCGAGAAGTTCAACTTCAAGACCTCTTTCAAGAATGCCCAACCCGTGAGGTCCCAGCAATATTCCGGCGACGATAAGGCCAATAATTCCGGGCAGTTTAAATTTTTCTGCAATAAGAGGCGCTATAAGTGCCGTCAGCATTAATAGTGCAAATATAAGCACCGGATCTGTTGCGTTTATTATA
>PWEK01000134.1 GCA_003553445.1 Elusimicrobiota bacterium | reverse complement strand
CATTCATTTAAAGATGGCCCGGGACATGGGGGTCAAGGTGGCTATATCAACCGATGCCCACAGCATAAAGGATCTTGGTTATATAAAATACGGAAGGGACCAGGCGGCCAGGGGCTGGCTCAGAGCCGAAGATGTAATAAACACCTACAGCCTGGAGAAGCTGATGAATATTTTGAGAAAAAAAAGATAAACAAAGGAGATAGTATATGGCAAGTGAAAATAATATTGAAAAAAGGGACTTTTGGCATGATAAAGAGGCGGCAGAAGCCGTAAAGGGCTTTGAAACGGATTTAAGGAAGGGTCTTTCCCGTGATGAAGCCGCCGGGCGGCTGAAAGAACACGGGGCAAATGAGATTGTCGGTAAGAAAGGAAAAGGGCCGTTGAGGCTCTTTCTGGATAACTTCAAGCAGCCCCTGATTTATATTCTGGTGATTGCTTCGGTTGTCTCTCTTCTTGTAGGAAAGAACCTTGATGCCGCGGTAATATTTGCGGTGGCGGTCCTGAATGCCTTTATAAGCTTCATACAGGAATCAAAGGCGGAAAAGGCTATATCGGCCCTTTCCAGGACCATGGTATCCCAGATAATGGTCATCAGGGACGGGGAGAAAATGAAAATATCTTCAAATGACGTTGTTCCCGGAGATATTGTTCTTCTTTCTTCGGGAGATAAGGTTCCGGCGGATATGCGTCTTGCGGAGGTTAAAAACCTGCAGGTTAATGAATCGGCCCTGACCGGAGAATCTGTGCCGGTTCAAAAAAGTACCGATAAGGTAAACAAAGATGCGGTTATCGGTGACCAGACATGCATGATGTTTGCGGGAACTTTAGTAACCGGGGGCACAGGAAAAGGAATTGTAACCGCTACCGGCATGGAAACCGAGACCGGGAGGATATCAAGTATGATGCAGGAGAGTGAAGGCCTGCAGACCCCCCTGACAAGGAAGATACATGATTTCAGCATAATTCTTCTGTACGTGGTTTTGGCTCTTGCAACTTTGTCTTTTATTCTTGCCCTTATTCAGAGGATGCACTGGATTGAGGGTTTTCAGTCGGCTGTGGCCTTAGCCGTGAGCGCTATACCGGAAGGGCTTCCGGCTGTTGTTACGGTAACCCTTGCCATAGGTGTGGGAAGGATGGCCAAAAGACATTCCATCATAAGAAAGCTTCCCGCTGTGGAAACCCTGGGCAGTACCACGGTTATATGTTCGGATAAGACAGGCACCCTTACCCAGAATAAAATGAGCGTTCAGAAAATATACGCGGACGGAAGTCTTTATGAACTTACCGGGGACTTTAACAGGGATGGGGATATATTACTTGACGGAAAGAAAAAAGAAGCTGAAAAAAACAGCCCGCTCTATGAATGTTTTCTTGCCGGGCTTTTATGCAACGATTCACATCTTCAGGAGAAAGAAGGTGAGTATGTGACAGCGGGAGACCCGACCGAGGGAGCCCTGCTGATATCTTCGATGAAGGCGGGGATGGAAAGGGAAAAGGCCGAAAAGGAAAACCCGAGAATTGATGCCATCCCTTTTGAATCAAAGAAGCAGTATATGGCAACCCTGCATGGCGGAAACTCTCAGGCTGTTATATTTATGAAAGGCTCTGTTGAGGCGGTTTTAAACAAATGCGGTTCGGTTGATGAAAAAGAGGTCAGGAATATAAAAGAAAAGGTTTCGGAGATGGCCAAAGAGGGTATGCGGGTTCTTGCTTTTGCAAAGAAAGAAGCGGGTGCGGATAAGAAGGGAATTGAAGATGCCGATCTTGAAAGCGGGATGACTTTTATCGGCCTGCAGGGCATGATAGATCCCCCCAGGGAAGAGGCTGTTAATGCGGTTGCGGTGGCTCAGAAGGCAGGTATAAAAGTAAAGATGATAACCGGCGACCATGAGGAGACCGCCAGGGCCATAGCCCGGAATATGGGAATAGCCGAAAGCGACGGGAAGGTTTTTACCGGCAAACAGCTCTCCGCAATGACGGAGGAGGAGCTGCGCTCGGCCGCTAAAGACAGCAGCGTCTTTGCCCGTGTAGCCCCCGAACACAAACTCCGCCTTGTCAAGGCTCTTCAGTACCATAATGAGATAGTCGCTGTTACAGGCGACGGAGTAAACGATGCCCCGGCGCTGCAGCAGGCGGATATCGGTGTCGCGATGGGGATTATGGGAACTGAGGTGGCAAAAGAGGCGGCTGATATGGTGCTGACCGACGATAATTTTGCCTCGATTGAAGCCGCCGTGGAAGAAGGCCGCACAGTATATTCAAATATACTTAAGACCATAGGGTTTATACTGCCTGTAAACGGCGGAGAGCTTCTTACAATACTTGCAGGTCTGGCGTTTGCGGCTGTAATTCCCATACTTCCCGTGCAGATACTCTGGGTCAATATGATAAGCTCGGTTGCTTTAATGCTCTCTTTGGCTTTTGAGCCCGGCCAGAAAAACGTAATGGATAAGCCTCCACGTGATTCCGGGGAAAAGCTGCTCAAGGGGTCGCTTCTATTGAGGGCGGCCGTCATATCATTGTTTAACTTAGCAGTGACATTCGGTATGTTTAAATATATTTACCGGGCAACTTCCAATGTGGTTCTTGCCAGGACCATAGCCGTAAATACGCTTGTCGCCGCTGAAGCGTTCTATCTTCTCAGCATAAGCAGATTTATTCCCTCTGTCGTTGAATACCTGAAAGACAAAAGCGTTCAGGTAGCTTATATGCCGGCAGTGGGTATCGGCTGCCTTGTTCTTCTTCAGTATGCTTTTACGCAGTGGGCTCCTCTTAACAGCCTGTTCGATACTCAGCCGCTTTCAGTAAATCAGGCCCTGGGATGTATAGGAGCGGGTTTTGTTGTGCTTATACCGGCCCTTGTGTTAAAAAAGTTCAGTCCTATAAGGTAGAATTGAAGGTATCAGGTTTTTTCTGAGCTGACTTGAGTTCCCAGTGCATTTTGTTTCTGATGCCCTCTGCAATATTTGTAAGATGGTCACCGATTTTTTCAAGGTTGTCAATCAGTTCCACAAAGACCACACCGGTTTTTATGTCGCAAATTTTCTCGTTTAGTCTCTTTATGTGATTTTCCTTTATTTCTTCCTGAAGTGTGTTCACATTGTCTTCAATTTTAAGAATTTCTAATGCAATCTCTGCATCCTGCTCTTTTACCGCCTCTTTGGCCTTTTCCATCATTTCCTGTACCTTACGCCATATTACATCTACTTCACGCGTGGCATACTCGGTAAATTTGTTTTTGGCGCTGTTTTTTCTTTCCGCAAGCTCAATGATATTTACAGCATGGTCTCCGATTCGTTCTATATCATTTACGCTGTGGATGAGCACCGGAATCTCGGAATGCTGATCTTCGGTCAGTTCTTTTCCTGAAAGCTCTACTATAAACTGCGTAATTTCAGACTGCAGGGAGTTTATTGCGTTTTCATATTTCGCTATTTTTTTTGATTTCTTGTAGCCTTTTCCTTCAAAGCCCTCCATAGCCGTATAAACGGATTTTACGGCCAGGCTCAGCATATAATTCATTTCATTGGTTATCTGGCTGAATGCAATTATGGGGTTTTCCAGAATATGACGGTCAAGGTACTGGGTTCCCCTCTCCACGTCGTATTCTTTCTTAGGCACCAGCCAGATGCTCAACTTCTCCAGGGTATTAATAAAAGGAAGAAAAACAGCGGTGTTGAATACATTGAAAAGGGTATGGGAAAAAGCGATGTAAAACATTATGCTTGAGGGAGTGATTTCTCCGGGTATAAGAAAGTCAACAAACCTTGTAAACCAACCCAGATAAACAAAAACCAGCATATAGGCAACTCCGACTATGTTGAAAACGCTGTGGCTCATGGCGGCCCTTCTGGCCGAAAGATTAGATCCAAGAGCCGCAATCTGGGCCGTGATTGTGGTTCCTATGTTTTCTCCGAGTATAATGGGTATGGCGGCATTAAAAGGTATTATTCCGTTAAATGCAAGCAGCTGGACGATGGCTATTGTGGCGCTGGAACTCTGAAGGGCAATCGTAGCTATAAGCCCGGCCAGAACCCCCAGAAAAGGGTTGCGGCTGAAAGATATAAAGATATTTTCAAAAAACTCACTTGATCTGAGGGGCTCAACTGCTTCCCCCATCAAGGCAAGCCCCGTAAAAAGCAGTCCGAACCCAAGGAAGACTTCTCCGATAAACCTGGTTCTGCTTGTCTTTGCTGTTTTCATAAAGAATACGCCTATGCCGATAGCTATAAGGGCATAAACAGCAATATCAAATGCGCCCATCAGGGATATGACCCAGGCTGTAAATGTTGTTCCTATGTTGGCGCCCATTATTACCGATATTGCCTGGGTAAGGGTCAGAAGGCTAGCATTTACAAACCCGACTACCATAATTGAGGTGGCGCTTGAAGACTGAAAAAGAGCGGTAACAACGGCCCCTATCAGAACCCCCACAACAGGCAGTTTAGTGGCTTTATGCAGAAAGTTTTTCATGCGCTCCCCGGAAGCCTTTTTCATCCCGTCGGACAGAAGCTGCATTCCGAAGAAAAAAAGGCCCAGCCCGCCTACGAGCGTAAAAATTGATTCCATCATTGTTTTTTCAGCTTATCCATACAGCGTTCATATATACCGAAAACTGAAAATGTGATGGCAGCGGCAAGAAGGGCTCCGGCTGCAACATCCAGAGGGAAATGCACCCCTGTCATTACCCTGGATAAGGCTGTTATAAAAGCGAGTATAAGTACTGCAGAGCCTAGTTTTTTATTTATGAAGAAAATAGGAATGGCTATGGCAAATGCAGCAGCGGCATGGGTGCTTGGCATAGATGGAGATGCCTCATGGTATATGAGACTTTCTATTCCCACACTTGTAAAAGGCCTGCTTCTTACATAAAACATTCTGATGAGCCGGGTTATTCCCACAGAAAGAGCCGGCGAGAGTAAATACGGAATCACCAACCTTCTTTCTTTTAGACTTAAATAAACAAGAAAGCCTGCGAATATAACGGCAAAAAATCTGGAAGAAGATATTGCCACTGCTGTCATAATACTTCTCATGACATCGCTTCTTATAGAAACCCCGTATATTAAATTGAATATATTTTCATCAATATTGTAAAGCATTTTCTAATATTTTTAATGGAGCGTAAAACAGAGAGAACCAGCGGTTCTCCATTTAAAATTTTATTCATTATAACAAAATATTTTCAAAATACCAGTATCGCATTGAATCATTTAAAATCCAACCGAAATTAAACAGAATACCTCCGATGAGAAAGTTAAAGAAAAATTGCCGGAAGGCATCAAATAAAGAAAACTCCAAAATAAAAAAACATAAGCAAATATTTTTGACAGCTAACAATATGTATAATTAATTGCCACTAATTGGTATCGTAATCCCTTAAGACGGCGTT